>CAZEPA010000156.1:0-8667 GCA_964513955.1 uncultured Anaerolineae bacterium
GCGCCAGGAGCGTGCCCGCGACCACGTTGTCAATATACCCCAGGTTGACCAGCCCGCGGCCGTCAGCCAGCAGGCGTAATCGTCCAGCCTTGATCTGCTCCACAGGCGCGATGGTCCACGCGCCGCCGCGTGGGCCGTAGGTGCTGGCCGGCCGCACGATGACGGCGTCCAGGCCGCTGGCCGCCCATCGCCGCACCACCGCTTCGGCGCGAATCTTGCTGTCAGGATACGCCTGTCCCACCAGGGGCGTGGCCGCCGTTTCGTCAATCACCGCGCTGGCGTTGACGCCGTAAACCGCCACGCTGCTGAAATAGATCACGCGCGCGACCTGGGCCGCGGCCGCCGCGTGCAGCACCGCTTCGGTCCCCGCGACGTTGACCGCCTCGCCCAGTGCGGGATCATCGGGCGCGCCGGTCCAGGCCGCCGTGTGAATCACCGCCGCGCAGCCGGCTGTCGCGCGCGCCAGCGCTGCGGCATCCGTCAACTCTCCCTCAACCAGGCTGATGCCTTGCTCGGCCAGCCACGCGGCACGCGGCGCGGAACGCACCAGGCCGCGCACCTGCGCGCCGGCTGCGCGCAGCTGTTCGCACAGATGCCCGCCAATGAAACCATTGGCGCCGGTGACCAGGATATGAGCGCCAGGCAGCGTTATGAGACTCATACGCGCTGTCCTCCAGGCTGACCCAGCCCCTGGCTCATCGCTCGTGTCAGATGGCTTGCCAACTGACATTCGCACGGAATGGCAACCAGGCGCTGGCGCAGGCTCGCTGACGACGGCTGGGGCGACTCACGCAGCAGGTCCCATGCGGCCAGCACATGGGCGCCCAGGCAGCGCCCGCATGGGCCTTCAACCGCACGCAGATGCTGGACAAGTGGGTGATCGCCAAAATGATGCATGGTGTGCACCCGCTGATCAGCAGCCTCCACGGCCAAGACCTGGCACGCACAGACCGCCAGATCGTTGAGCAGCACGGTGCAGCGGCAGCAATCGCCTTCTGCACACGCAGGGCCAGACAGATCGTCTTGTCCCAGGTCATGCAAAAGATCGCGCAACGTTTGATGCACCAACACTGAGCACATTCGCAGGTCGTCATTCAGCATGATGGATAACTCGATCTGGCTCACGGTGTCCTCATTGGGTTCGGATGCGGATACATTTCTCGATGCCGGTTGTAAGTTGGGCGATTATATCATCCAGATTTCTCTACGTCCAACACAACTCACTTTGTAATCGGAGTTGCTTGTCGTGCTGACGCTTTGATGCTAGAATTCCCCCTATGACGACAATATCACCTTCTTCTAAACGCATGGGCAGGCCGCGAGCGTCTATGAACAATCCACAGCGGATATCGCGCCGCCGGCGGCCAAACCTTGCGATTTTCTTTGCCCTCTTCCTCGGCCTGAGTGTCCTACTCTTGCTGACCGGCATCACGGCTGTGCAGTTGCGCTTTGCAAACCGTGTTTTCGCAGGGGTGCGCGTGGCCGGCGTAGATCTGAGCGAGCTGACGCGTGAGCAAGCCGCCGCGCGCTTGCAGGAGCAATTGACGCCTTATCAGGGGCCGACAATTTTGCTGCGTTTTGACGAACAGGCCTGGCCTCTTTCTGGCGCAGACCTGGGTGTGCAGATAGATGCCCGCGCAAGCGCCGAGCGCGCGTATCAACTGGGGCGTAGAGCCAGCCCGCTGGCTGCGCTGCTTGAACAGTGGCAGCTCGTGCGCGTGGGCGCCGACATCGCGCCTGCGCTGACCATCGGCGAGGCGCAGGTGACCGACCAGCTCAATCGCATCGCCCAGGCCATTGACCGCCCCGCGCACGACGCCACGGTTGCGATTCAGGGACTGCAAGTGGTCACAACGGCCAGCCAGGTGGGGCGCCACACCAATCTGCAGGCCACATGGGCCGCGGTGCAGGCGCAGCTCGCGCGGGGGGAATCGGGCACGGTGGACGTGACGGTGCAAGAGGTCTTGCCGACCGTGCAGGATGTCGAGGCGGTAGCTGCCCAGGCGCGCCGCTGGCTGCACACACCCCTGCGCCTGTCCTACGCGGGCGACGCGGCCAATGACGAAGCGCCGCAGCAGTTTGCCATTGACCCGGTACAACTGGCATCCTGGCTGCGCATTGCGCCGCAGCCAGCCGCCGCGGGCGGCATCACCCTGACGCTGCAGGTGGATGAAGCCGCGCTACAGCGCTATGCCCAGGATTTGGCGGCCCGGCTGGCGCGACCGACCACCGACGCCCGTCTTGCATTCGATCCAGAGACTGGACGCCTGCGCGTGACGTCTCCCAGCCAGATTGGCCGTGCGCTGGATGTAGCCGAGACCGTCACCCGCACCCTGGTTGCGCTGCGCAGCGGAGGCGCCGAGGTGGATTTGCCGCTGCAGGTGGTCAAACCGGCCGTAGACATGCGCGACCTGGACCGGATGGGCATTCGGGAATTGGTGGCAAGCGGCACGACAACCTTCAAAGGTTCTAGCGCCGCCCGCATTGCCAACATCCGTCATGGCGCCGAACAGTTTGAGGGTGTTGTGGTGCCGCCCAATGGCATCTTTTCCTTCAATCGCATCGTCGGCGATGTATCCGCGGCCAATGGTTATGAGGATTCACTGGTCATCTGGGGAGACCGTACGGCGGTCGGCATCGGCGGCGGCATCTGCCAGGTTTCTACCACGGTCTTCCGCGCGGCGTTCTGGGGCGGCATGCCCATCGTCGAGCGTTGGGCGCACGGTTATGTGGTCAACTGGTATGGCGAGCCGGGCATGGATGCCACCATCTTCACGCCGAGTGTAGATTTTCGTTTTCGCAATGACACCGGCGCCTATTTGTTGATCCAACCAGACCTTGATTTGCAGCAAGGACGGCTGACCTTCAATTTCTATGGCACCAAGCCCAATCGCACCGTGGAACGGATCGGCCCAGAGATCACCAATGTGCGCAAGCCTGAGCCTCCGCTCTACCAACTCGATCCGACGTTGGCGCCTGGCGCCAAGAAACAGGTGGATTGGGCCGTGGATGGCCGCGATGTCGTGGTGACGCGGGTCATCAAACAGGGCGACCAGGTGCTGCGGCAGGATAAGTTCGTGAGTAAGTATCAGCCCTGGCGGGCCGTCTACCTGATGGGGCCTACACCGGCGCCCGGCGGCTGATTCTTTCCACCAGTCAGTTGTTTGGGGGAGAGCGTCTTGACGATGGAGCTCGTTCGTGTACACGTGCGGATTCATGGCGTTGTGCAGGGCGTCTATTTTCGCCAGTCCACGCGACGCCAGGCGCAGGCGGCGGGCGTCACGGGCTGGGTGCGCAATTGCAGCGATGGCTCCGTGGAAGCCGTTTTCGAAGGCCCGGCCAGCGCCGTGGCCAACGTCGTAGCGTGGTGCCATCAAGGCCCGGCCGCGGCGTTCGTCAGCCTGGTGGATGTGGTCAACGAACCGTACACAGGCGAATTCAGGCTGTTCAAGGTGAGCGGCTGGTAACGGCACGGCGGCCGCCGACGAGGCGTGCATTTCAATCGGACACAATGGAGTCAGAAGGCTCCCGTCCAAAGTAAGCATCGCCGTATCTGTAGTCAACTGCGACGACGAAGGACAAGGAAGGGATGTCAATCCACTTTGGGCCTTCGTCTTTTAACTTTTGTTAGATTTGACGGTTGACGTTGAACAAGCCGTATGTTATACTGCTTGTACAATCGTGGTTAAGTTTATGGGGAGGTGCCTATTGACGGCATTGGCTGTTCACGGGGACACAGCCACCACCAATGGAGCAATGGCGAGTGGCGTCACAGCGGCTGGCGCAATGACTGGTGTTGCGGTGCAAACCATGACGCCAGAAGTTGAGCAAGCGCTGAAACAGCTTCAAGGGTTGGCACAATCCCGTGGTTACTTGCTGTTCGATGATATCCTGGCTGTTTGGCCGCAAGCCGAAGAACAGATCGAGGCGCTAGAAGATCTATTTGCGCGCTTGCAAGAATTGGGTATCGAGATCTATCCCGATGCAGGTACCGCCCAGGCCGAAATCGGTCCGCCGCCAGACGGCGCAGGCATCGAGGAAATTGAAACCACCCAGTTGCTGGAAGTGGGCATTGATCTAGACCTCAGCGAGATGCCGACCGATGATCCACTGACGCTCTATTTGCGCGAAATGGGGCGCGTGCCCCTGCTCACCCCAGAGCATGAGATGTCCCTGGCCAAACAACTGGCCGAGGGACGCGTGGCCCGGCGCCGTCTGCGCAATGGCGGCCAATGGGAGACCGATCGCTTGCTTGAGCTGTCGCGCCAGGGCGAAGCCGCGCGCGAGCATTTGATTCGCGCCAACACCCGCCTTGTGGTCAGCGTGGCCAAGCGCTACATGGGCCAGGGCGTGCCTTTTGCTGATTTGATCCAGGAAGGCAACCTGGGCCTGATGCGCGCGGTAGACAAGTTTGAACCGGAGCGCGGCCACAAGCTCAGCACCTACGCCACCTGGTGGATCCGTCAGGCCATCACGCGCGCGCTGGCTGACCAGGGCCGCACCATTCGCCTGCCGGTGCACATGGGCGACCGCATTCGCCAGTTGTACCGCACCGCGCGCCAGCTGGAACAGAAATTGGGACGCCCGGCCCAGCCTGAAGAGATCGCCGAGTCCATGGGGCTGGACTCGCTGCAGGTGCGCTGGATGCTGCGCATCTCACGCCATCCGGTATCGCTGGAGCAGCCGGTGGGCGAAGAAGAAGAGAGCACGCTGGGCAATTTCATCGAGGATGAAGACTCGCCCTCGCCGCCCGATGTGGCGGGCAACAGCCTGCTGCGCGAAAAATTGGAAGAACTGCTGGAAACCCTGACCCCACGCGAGGCGCGCATCCTGCGCCTGCGCTACGGCCTGGACAACGGCCGCACCTATACGCTGGAAGAAGTGGGCAACAAATTTGGCCTGACGCGTGAACGTATTCGTCAGATCGAGGCCGAAGCCCTCAACCGCCTGCGCCATCCGAGCCGCGCGCGCCAACTGCGTGATTATCTGTAAGAATTGCAGACAGCGTATTTTTCACTCGCCCGCCGGGACCCGGCGGGCGAGTTTGTTTAGGATTCGATCAGGGCGCCAGCCAGCGCAGGATGGCTTCCTGGCCCTGGGGAGAGCCGTAGTAGCCGAAGTGATTACACGTCATCTCCACGACCTTCAGCGGCGGGTAGTCGCCGTCGCGCACGCTGCCGGCGCTCTTGACGCCGACCGCCAGGTCGTTTTGCCCCTTGAACAGCACATCGAGGCCCAGATCCACCACGTCGCCCAACGTCTTCAGCGCAATATCCTTCCAAGTCGCGTTGGGCGGCGCCGGCCGAGCTTCATTGCGCCCCGCCAACACCAGGTAAGGTACATTGTCCGGCTGGGTCAAGCCGTTGATTTCGGCCAGCAGCGGTGAATCTGGCTCCATGTCCACCGTGGAAACCGCTTGCTGCAGCGCCTGTTTGAGGAACCAGCTGCCGATGAGGGCCGGAACGGTAGGCGCCGCGCTGTTGAGCAGCACGCTGCCCAGCCAGGTGATGGCCTGCTTGCCGTACTTCGCCAGCGGCGTGCCGGCATTCGGCGGCCCGGCCATGACCAGGCGATCCACGAACGCGGCCCCGCCCCACTTCTCGATCATCGCGCGTGACACCAGGGAGCCGAGGCTGTGCACGTACACGTCCAACTGGCGCCCATCGTCCGGCCGGAAGCCGGCCTTGACCAGCGCCTGCTGCAAGGTCTTGCCATTGTCCGACACCGACGTGTTGAAGGTCTCGTAATCGAACGTGATGAAATGATAGCCCTGGCCCTCCGTATTCAACCACTGCGCGGGGCCTTGCACCATCCAACGCGTATCCGAAGTAAAGCCATGCACAAAGAGCGCCACCTTGGAGACGCCTTCCAGGTCGCCTTCCTTGATCGGCGTGTACTGTACCTGACCCGCGGCGTTCACCTCAGCATGGCGCAGACCGGTATCTGGAATCTGCTGGCCGCTGATCTTGTACAAGTAAAGGCGGATCGTGCGCCCGATCCCGCGCGTCGAGGGACCGGATGGCATCCAGTTGATGCGCATGGGCCACATGGGCGCGCCCCCGGCGCCCCGGCTGGGCGGATCGTCGGCCTTCTCACCGACCGGATAGTAGGCCATGCCATCGGTCGCGACCGCCACCATGGCCTGCGTGTCTTCATCCACTGGCATCGTGAATTTCAGCGGCGCTCCCGGGCTGATCTCGCCGGCCTGAGGCAGCACGTCAATGTAAGCCGCGCCAGGCTCCACGTTGATGCCGCGGCGGGGCGCGCCGGGCGGTTCCGTGAACGTGTAGGGCTCGATGCCCGGCATGTCGAAGAACCGATCAGGCGGCGGCTGGGTAATCTCCGCGGCGCCCGTGCCGCGGCGGCTCATCGCCCACGCGCCAGGGTTGAGCGTCGCGCTGAAGCCGGGCGCTTTTTCCACGACCGCCGTGGTGCCCCTGAGAGAGACGCTGGTGACGCCGGCTGCCAGGGTGGTGGCCGGCAGGCCGGCCGCGACGTCACGCTGCGTCGTCAGACCGATGGTGAGCGTGGCCCAGTCATCGGCCGGCTGGCGGCGGCTCGGCATAGGCACCCATCGTGATGGTACGGCGCCGGCCTGCCACAGCAGCCGCTGCAGCGGCGACTGCTGGTCGAGATCGGCGGGCGGCGTGTCGCGCTGCCCTGCTTGAGTGAACACCGAGAAATCGGTCGGCTGGCTGGTGACAAAGAACTTGAAGAAATCGGTGGCTTCATTCGCGGCGTAGGGCAGTTCAGTCATAATACCGCCCTCGTCGAAGGGCAGCACATGACTCTGACCGGGCGCCAACGGCGGGAAGTCATTCTGGAGTTCTGGATAAATCTTGGCGATCTGCCAATCCGCGCTAAACGCCAGTACAGTAACATAAACAGAAGCAGCGCCGCGATTGGTGAAACGCACCAGGTACGGTTCGTGCTCCTTGAGGACCAACTGCCCGCCCTGCCGCGGCGTCAACGGCGCGCCGCTGTCCGCGCCGCGCGTGATCTGCCGCTCAAAGCTGACCTGCAGGGCATTGGCCAGGCCGGAGGTGGGGTTTTCGATGTGCAGGGTATTCTGGAAGCGCGCCACCGCCTCCAGCCGGGTTTGGATTGCGGTTTCGACGTTGGGCGTCTGCGGCGCCAGCGGCTGCATCATCAAGCGGCCGTCGGGAAAGAGCAGGCTGATCGCCTGCGCCTGCACCAAGACCTGCGCGTCGGCTCCCGCTTCCTCGTCCACGATCTGCAGGCGGCTGGAACCCGCCAGCCTGTCCTGGATCAGCGCCAGCAGCACAGCGTCGCCCGCATCCGCGCGCAAGGCCACGCGCAGGCGCTGATCGCCCGAATTGCGCACCGCCTCCACGCCGCGCGCGCGCAGCGGGATGCTGGCCGGATCCACGTCATCCGGCAGCCGCGCCTGGCTGCTGATGCCGCCTACCTGGACGATCGTGGCCGTGGCGAGACGATTCTGCTCCTGGTCAAAACGCCGCGTGCGCGGCGGAAAGAGGGCCATCTGCGATCCCACCCGCATGCCGTGGGCCGCGCCGGCGCCAATTTCGACGATGCGGTTGGCAGCGTCTACCTGGTTGACGTAGTAAAAGGGCTGCTGGTCGGCGGCCTCGCGGGCGAAGAGCGGCCGGTCGAGCGCACCTTCAAGTTGCGGGTGCTGCCGGTAGCGCGAGGAGACTTCGGCCACCACAGACTCATAGACATCGCGGAACGTGGCATCGGGGGCTGCGGACTGCATAGATTGCATCAGGAAGTAGGTCAGGGCGCCGTAGCGCGCGCCTTCGGGCGCACGGTGTTCGCTGGACTCCTCATCATCGCGGCAGCCGGCCATAAACACCAGGCGCTCATTCAAGGACAGCCAACCGCTGGGGCCGCGCTCGGCAACGCCCACGCTGCGCGTGCCGGGCGCCGCGGGCGGCGGTTCGCGCTCATCATTCGGGGCGCGGCGTGTTTGCACCGTCGGGTCGCCAACCCGGCGCGTGGCGCTGGCGGAGTGGCAGCAGTCGAACAGGATAACTACGTTGTCGGTCTTCGCGGCCAGCGCGTCCACCCATTCTTTGATCTCATCGTCGGTGATGTCGAACACTTGGCGGCCTGGGTCACGCGTGTCATGCGGCAGGATGGTCTCATCCATTCCGTCTTCTTCATCGCCGTGCACATCTCGGATTTGCGAGCCGTGGCCGCTGTACTGGATGAAGGCAGTATCGCCAGCTTGCGTCTGTTCGGTCAAGGCGCGCCAGGCGTCGGTGATGGCCTGGCGGGTGGCCTGCTCGTTGATGAGCAAGACGGCGTTGCGTTCCTCAAACCCGAAGCGGCTGATGAGCAATTGGCGCATGGCGCGAATATCATTTTCGCAACCTGATAGATTGGGCAAAAAGGGCCCAGCATGACGATATTTGTCAACAGCAATATGCAACGAACGGCGCACGCCGCCGGCAGCAGCGATGCTCGATGGAGCCATAGTTACCTCCTGCGGAAAAAGGAGCTGACGTGGTGGAAACAGCGGTGGGAGCGCCGAATAGCTGTGCGCTCCGGCTGTCGTAGGATACTGGCAAGCAGCAAGTTTGTCAACTGGCAGCTTGACAAAAACGGGGCTGACAGGTATACTCTGCCCTGGCTAGGGGCTGTAGCTCAGTTGGGAGAGCGCATCAATCGCACTGATGAGGT
>CAZEPA010000157.1:0-8646 GCA_964513955.1 uncultured Anaerolineae bacterium
CGCGTGTACTACGTTCACTCATGAAGCATCACCTCCTCGGAATGGGATAGCGAGAGGTGGGGCTGGTTTGCATACCAGCGTGCAGTCATTATCGCATAGGGCGTGGGATTTGTCAAAAAATCATTTGGGCGCCCGGTCGCGCAGGCTGGCTTCCAGATCGCCCAGGTTGGTAAATTGTTGTACGGTCCACACAAAGTCTGCCAGAGAGGAGCGCTGCTGGCGCAGCTGCTGCAGCTTTGGCCCGATGGGGTCTACGGCGCCCACACCGGTCGCGTAACTGCCATGGAAGGCGAAGTAGGCCTGGTTGAGCTTGCGCACATCGTAACCCGCGGTCACGAACCTCTGACGCCGGGCCTCCATGAAGGCTTCGGCCGCGCCGATTTGGCCCGCAGCCAGCAGCGCATCCACGGCCAGACGCGTGCTGCGCATTTCCGCTCCAAAATTGAAGGGCGCGGGCGTTGGCGCGGGTGGGCCCGGCTCGGGGGGCGTCGGTGCGGGCGCCGCGGGCGGCTGCGCGTAGAAGCGTGCAAACACCTGGGCGCCGATTTCATCGCCGACGATCGAGGCCACTGTTTCATTGATCGTAGTCAGTTCGCCGTTGTCGAAGTAATGCCAGCCCAGTGGATGAAAAACCAGGTAGGTGTGCATCCACTCATGCGCCACCGTGCTCAGCACCCAGTCCAACGGCGCATCGTTCAACACCATCGTCGGCCAGGTAGAAAAGCCGCCGATGCCCTCGATCAAGGCGCGCACGTCTCCTTGCCGCTCAACCTCATCTTCCAAGTCATTCCACGCGGTGAGCGGTGTGTCTGGCTGTAGGTACGCGCCGTAGCGGCGGGTGATTTGGCTGCGCGGCGAGACGACAAGGTACAGCGGCGGTTCGGTGAAGCTGAAGCGCACCGGCGGCCACAGCATGCCCGCGGTTAGCAGATGTTCGCTGATGAGCGCCGCGCCAACCTGGCGCTCAATCGCCGCCTCGGCGATCGGGCGCCAGTAGGACTGTTGGCGGCGCAGGCCGGCAATCTCAGCGTTGAGTGCGGTCACATCGGCGTCCGGTGCACCCTGCTGGCTGAGTGCGGCTGTGATTTTCGCCTCCAGGCTGCGAATGCGCCCATTGTTGGCAAAGTAGGCGCGCACCAATGCAGCCTGGTTGGCGTCGTCCATCCCCTGCAGCGGTGAACGCACGGTATCGCGCACTTTGGACATGATGGTGTCCGCTTCCCAGCGCCCCAGGGCAAAGCCATCAGGCGCGGCGATGCTATCCGCGGCCAGGTCAAAGGCCCAATCGCTGCGCACGAAGCTGGCGCGTAAGGTCAACAGGCTGAAGCAGAGGAGAATGGCGGTGCGCAGGCGCGCGCGGCGCGCCCCGGTTGACTGTTTTCGTTGACGACTCATGATGAAAAAGAAACACGACCGGCCGTCAGTGTCTGTGACACTGTGTTGACTCGGCCGGTCGTGCTGATGATCAGATACTGCCTTTAGCGCTTGCGCAGGCTGATGTTGACCTCGCGCGGGGTTTCCATGTCTGCCGTGATCTCGATGCCATCATCAGTCACAGACCGATAGTTCTTGGCCAGGATCGCCATGCTGTAGGACTGACCACGCGGCAGGGGCTTGTCGAGTTGATAGTTGCCGGTGGCGTCCGCCGTGCCGAAGGCATAGATCTTGTCCTGGGAAAAGTCCTTGGACCAGTCTGCCACGGTGACACCTGGCTGCAACGCCACGAAGACGGCGCCCGCAATGCCGCGCCCAGTATCGGCGTCGGCGATGACACCATAAATCTGTACGCCTTCATCGGTGTTGACAGGCGCAGTCACGCTGCCCTCGCCAATGGCGAAGCTGCCTTTCTGCACGAGCGCATCGCCCAAGTAGAGTTCCAGCCGATAGGTGCCATCGGGCAGCGCGGACTTGCTGTAAATGCTCACCCATGTGCTGCCGCTGGCGCCTTGGCTCCAATTGTCCACTTCACGCATCACCTCCTGGTCATCCAGGTACCAGACGCGTGTCCACTCCGCGCCATCCGGTGTGCCGCTGAAATCCCAGAACGCGTAAGCCTCTTGGATGCCGCTGGGGAACTGCGCGCCAGGTTTGACCGGCTTATCGCTCGTGTCTACCCCCTGCGCAAAGGTGATAGCGCCCCAGGAGACGCCGGTCGCAGTTGGGGCTGCCCCGCCAATGACAAATGAGCCGCGGAACTGCTCTTTGCCATCTACCTGCATGGTCAGATCGTACTTACCACTGGGCAGCGCTTTGGAATTGTTGGCTATGCTCAGCCAGTCATTGCCAGAGCCGGCGGTCTTGGCCACGATCGTATCTTTGACCGCTTCCTTGCCATCCAGATACCAGGCGTATACCAACTGCGTCCCCTTGCGGAAATCGGCAAAGTTATACGTGGCATAGACGCTGGTGGCCCCCGCGTCGAAACGGGTTCCGGGGCTGAGTGGGGTGCCGCTGCGGTCAATCGTAGTGGCAAATTTGACGCTGCTGACGCGCGGGCCAGACGCCGGCGCGGGTGCGACGCCATTGCTGCTGCCGCCGACATCTTTGAGCGCGGCCTGAATCAAAGGCAGCACCAACTTGACGGGCCGAATCAGGCTGATTTTGCCGATATCTTCGCGATCCGAGACGCCGGCCGTGGGAATGCCAACCATCTCGCCCGCATCGTTAATCGCCAGTCCGCCGGAGTTGCCGTGGTTGACTTCCGCGTCGGTCTTGAACCATTCGCTCTCGCCGTCTGTGTTTTCATCCAGGAAGCCCGAAATGCGGCCCTGAGTGAAGGTGACGGTATCGCCGCCAATGCCAGGAAAGCCGAGCACACTTACTTCATCGCCGATTTGAACATCGTCTGAGTTGCCGATCGGCACCACAGTCAGGCCGAGGTTCGCGGGCAGCGCAGCTTTCTCATTGTCCACCAAGCCAACCACCTTCAGAATCGCCACATCGAGGTTGGGATCGGCCTGGACCACGCGCGCCGTGTAGGTCCAATTGGGCATGCCGCGCAGATTTGCTTGATTGATTGCCAGCGCGGCCACGCGCTGCGAGTTGTAGAAGCGCCCCGTCTTCGTGTCGCCCACCACATGGAAGTTGGTGACTACGTAACCCTTGTCTGATACCACCGTACCAGAGCCAGTGGAGTAACCATTCTTTCCATCCAGCGCCACAGCCACACGGACTGTTCCCATGAGCGCTCGCTGCAGTTCGTTGCGTCCAACTGCCTGAGCCGGCTGCGGCTGCGTCGCAGCCACCAACAGGCTGGTCAACAGGATGACCAATACGAGCGCAAGGCGTGAAACGATCTTCATCACTTGATTCATCATCGTCTGAGTCCTTTGTTCTTCTGTTAGAACTTCAGCGCGGCCAGCGCCCGTTCATATGTCCCCAGATCGTCTTTGTAAACGGTGGCATCAGCCTCGTAACGGAGCACGTTGACCTGGCCGTTCACCAGCACGAGGGTGTCAGTCGCCTGAACTACCACCGGCAGTTGAGATACGCTGCTGCCGCCTGCATCAGCGACATATGCATAGGTGATTCTGACGCCGTCTGTTCCTGCCACGCGCACTGCTTCGGATGAAATGCTGCGGAAATGCTGGCGCTCGTTGGTCAAATCGAGCGTCCATTGAATAGCCGCATCGGACAATGTGCTGTTCGCGCCCAGGGGCGAGCTCAGCAGCGCCATGTGCGTCGCAAAGGTAGAGCCAGAGCGTGGATTGGAGGCGCTGAACAGGTTTTCACCGGTGGTGGTGTCGGCCACCCAATTGGCTGGATAGACGACCGCGGCGCCGCCAGGAATGGCATACGTGTTGGTCTGCGTGGTAATGACGACGCGTAGAACCAACCCAACCAGCAGAGCAATCAAGGCGGTAATGATGAGCGCCCAGTCATTGCGGGCGAATTCAGCCGGTGTTGGCCCGGCCATCTTGACAGTAGTTGACATGCGTGACCTCCTTCAGGCTGCCGCCGAATTGGCGCCAAGCAGCGCCTGCGTCTCGCGGTTGGCGCGGCGAATCAACAAGAAGACGACACCCAGGGTGACAACTGCGACCCCGGCCGCCAGCAGCAAGCCGTTGACTGGTGTGAAAACCAAACCGTTGGTGGTGACGCGATCGAGCGCAAAGAAAAACAGGCCGTTTAGCGTCGCCGCCAGCAGCAGGCCCACAGGCAGATAGTAGGCGGGCGTGCGCTCGAAGCGCGCCTGGCCCAGGAAGTAGCCCATAACGCCAGCGAAACTGGCATGGGCCAGGGTGGTTTCGACAATGCGGATAGCGCCAACACCCAGGTCAACGCCGCCATTGCTCAGGATGTAGTTAAAATTGAGCATCGTGGCAAAGCCGAGGCCCGCGGCCGTGGCGTAGATGATGCCATCGGTGCGCTCATCGAACTCAGGCGCCCGGTAGACCGAGTAGCGGACAGCCAGGTATTTGCAGAATTCCTGGATAAGGCCGATCACCAGGATGGACCCGATGATCTGCACTGTGGCGTTGGTGTAGAGCCAGTCCTGCACACGGAATAGGCGTTCCAGTACGGGAACGGCAACGGCGTTGGCAACCAGGATGCCCAGCAAGAAAACGGCAATGATGTAGCGCTTGGGTTCTGGTTCAGCATAGTCTTGCTGGTAGAAGAAAATCAGCCAAATCACAGCCGGCACCGCTGCCATGATGAGACCAATGCCGATGAGGGTTACACCTTGAAGTCCGTTGGCAGGGACAAGACGCGCCACAAGCGCCATGACGCCTACAAAGACTAATAGGCCGATGATCTCAAGCACGCTGGCGACCCAAAGACCGCGGCGTTCATGAGTCAACTTGGACAGTAGGGATTCGGTCATATTCACTCCTCCTTCGTCAAGAGTTCTTTGCAAAAATCGCATTCGCATCTGGCATACACCCAAGAAGTGTGCGGGCATAGCTGCCTCAACTGGGCGCACAATGGGGGATCCCCTCTGAGTTAAAAATTGAATCAATGGGCCTGGCGCAGATGAATGAATTGAAGTATAGCGCAAAGGTTGCTAGTTGTCTATTTTGGCGGTAGCTTGCCAGTAGTTGAAGCAGTGTTGACGTATCGTGGGAATGCCATCTAGGGCGACATCGGGAAAGGATTGGCCTGCGCTCGCCAGCGCCGCGCGCAGGTGCCCTTCCAGCTTTTTGAGCCCAACCGGGTAGGCATGTTGCTGGCGTGTATGCCAACTGCGCGCCAGCGCAACGTGACACGCCGCCAGGAAAAACTCACCCTGGGAAGCACAGATGTCAGCCAGAAGGGCAAACAAGGCGGTCTTCTGGCTCTCTTCACCGGGCAGCAAGGCCGCGCGGCAGGCCAGGCGTGCCGCCTCTTCCCCATAGCCTAGCTGCTGCGCCAGCCGCGCCAGGTCCATATACAAGCTCCAATCAAACGGCCAGCGCGCGCACAGCCCCTGCAATTCGACGCGCGCATCCAGCAGATTGCCTTGCCCGGCCAGGGCCTGCGCAGCCAGCCGTGGGAAGGTGGAGCGCTGTGGATAGATCGCTTGCGCCTCTTCCGCAAGACGGCGCGCCCGCGACCATTGATTGAGCATCAGCAGGGCGCGACCTTTCAACCGATACCAGCGCAGGCGGGGCGCCTCTGCGTGCGCGCCGGGCTGATTTTCGGGCGGCGGCGGGCGGTCATCAAGCTCGGCGGCGCGCAGGCGTTCACCCCAGGCCTCCACGGCCGCCCAGTCGCCGCAGGCTGCCGCGGCCTCCATCACCGTCAGCACGGCCTCCGCGATGCCTGGCCCGGCGCCGATCGCCAAAATGTCAGACGCCGCGTGCTGCATGGCGGCTAGATCGCGCCGCGCCGCCAGCGGTCGCAGGTGCAGTTCGAACATGTTCCAGGCCAGCTCGGTGCGCACGGCCAGGTCGGTGGGCCTTTGTTGGGCGAGTTGCCGGCAAACCCGCAGTGCAGGGCGCGCAAAGCCGGCCAGGCGCAGGCAGCTTGCATAGCGCACGCCGGCCTGTTGATTGCCCGCATCCCAGGCGCGATGAAAGATCGCGCCGGCGCCGGCATAGTCGCCATCTCGAAAGCGCGCCTCGGCTTCATTCAACGTGTCTTGGGGTGATTCCATTCCCTGCCATCCTCCAACGGGAGCATTTCAGTTTGGGGACGCAGCCTCCGAAGGGAGGCTTTGCAGGGGTTGCAGCGATTTCAATCGCCCGACCCGCTCCCATTCTGAAATGCACTCTCCTCCGCGCACGCCAGATATCTCCTGCACCGGCATAACGCCGCGCGCGGCGCCGATTTCGCGTGCGACCGGTCGCTCCGCCAACTTAACCCGCGACGGCGGCTTGTGGTAGAATAGCCACGCAGCCGCAGCCGCTGCGATCTATGAAGTACGGAGTACGCCATGACGACACCCGTGCGACGGCAATACCTGG
This sequence comes from uncultured Anaerolineae bacterium, assembly GCA_964513955.1. GTDB lineage: Bacteria > Chloroflexota > Anaerolineae > SSC4 > Amarolineaceae > Amarolinea. The sequence continues at coordinate 6,387 of CAZEPA010000157.1, forward strand.
AGCTGAAGCGCCAATTCAAGGACACGATTCTCTTTTTTCGCCTGGGTGATTTTTACGAAACCTTCGACGACGACGCCAAAATCGTGGCCTCGGTCTGCGATGTGGTCCTGACCTCGCGGCCGGTGGGCAATGACCTGCGAGTGCCCCTGGCCGGCGTGCCCTGGCACAGCGTCGAAGGCTATGTGGCGCGCTTGATTCAGGCTGGCTACAAGGTCGCCATTGCCGAACAGCAGGGCGAGACGCCGGTGGACGGCCTGGTGCCGCGCCTGGTCAATCGCATCGTCAGCGCCGGCACGGTGGTAGAGCCGGGAATGCTGCCAGAAAAACGCAACAATTACCTGGCCGCTGTCGTGCGCCAGGAAGATCGGGCCGGCGTGGCTTATGCGGACATTACGACAGGCGAATTCGCCACGACGGAGTTCAGCGGCGCGGATGTCGCCCAGCGAGTGCATGAGGAGTTGGCGCGCCTACAGCCGGCCGAACTGCTGACCGTCGAAGATGCGGCGGCGATGCCAGGCGAAGCCAGCTTGGCCGCTGGCGCGCTGACGCGGCTGCCGCCCTGGCGCTTCGAACTGGCAACTGCACAGCGCGCGCTGTTGGACCATTTTCGCGTCCACACCCTGGCGGGCTACGGCTGTGAATCGAAGCCGCTGGCGATCAGCGCGGCAGGCGCGTTGCTGCAATACCTGCGCGAGATGCAGCCGTCTGCGCTGGCGCAGCTCACTTCCCTATTCACCTACAGCCTGACTGAGTTCATGGTGCTTGACGAAGCCACGCGGCGCAACCTGGAACTAACCGAGTCCATCCGCGGCAGCGACAGTCGTCATACCCTGCTGGCTGTGCTCGATGACACGCGCACGCCGATGGGCGCGCGCCTGCTGCGCCGACGTTTGGGCCAGCCGCTGCTTGATCTGGCGCAGCTCGACGCGCGCCTGGGCGCGGTGGCTGCGTTTCAGCAGCATGGATTGGCCCGCGCCGAGCTGCTGGCGCTGCTCAAGGGCTTTGGCGATTTGGAACGTTGGGTCAACCGGGTGGTGCAGCGCATCGCCCTGCCGCGTGACCTGCTGGGCATTCGCCAGGCCTTGGCTAAGGTCAACGAGACGCGGCGCATCACCGGCCAGATGCACCCGGCCGCCGATGCCACGGCGCTGTTTGCTGCGCTGGCAGCCCGTCTTGATCCTTGCGCCGACGTCGAAAGCCTGCTCGGCCAGGCCATCGTGGATGAGCCGCCCGCCACCTTGCAGCACGTGGGCATCATCCGCCCTCGCTTCAGCGCGGAGATTGACGCCGTGGTGGCAGCCTCCAAAGACGCCAAAATTTGGGTTGCCAATCTGGAGGGAACCGAACGCGCGCGCACTGGCATCCGATCGTTGAAGGTTGGTTACAACAAGGTGTTTGGCTACTACCTGGAGGTATCCACCGCCAACGCGCACCTGGTGCCGGCCGATTACATGCGCAAGCAAACGTTGGTGAATGCGGAGCGTTACATCACGCCCAAGCTCAAGGAGATGGAGTCTATTATCCTGCACGCGGATGAGCGCCAGTTAGAGCTTGAACAGCAGGTCTACCGAACTGTGCTGGGCCAGGTGGCGGCGCAGGCCGCGCGCCTGCTGGCTCTGGCGCAGGCCTTGGCGGAGCTTGATGTGTACGCGGCGCTGGCAGAGGTGGCCGCGCGCAATCGCTACATGCGTCCTGAACTGGCGGATGATGGGGTTATCGAGATCAAAGGCGGGCGTCACCCGGTGGTGGAGTTGACGCAGCGCGAGGAACCGTTCGTTCCCAACGATGTCAGCCTACACCCAGACCAAGCCATTATCATCCTGACTGGCCCGAACATGGCAGGCAAGAGCGTTTTTCTGCGCCAGGTCGCGCTCATCACCCTGATGGCGCACATCGGGTCGTTCGTGCCGGCCGACGCCGCGCACATCGGGCTGGTAGATCGTGTCTTCACGCGCGTCGGCGCCGCGGATGACATTGCGCGTGGGCAATCTACCTTCATGGTGGAAATGGTCGAGGCCGCAAACATCTTGAATCATGCCAGCAGCCGCTCGCTTCTCATCCTGGACGAGATCGGCCGCGGCACCAGCACCTATGATGGCATGGCGATTGCCTGGGCCATCGTGGAACACATTCACAATCACCCACGGCTGCGCGCCAAGACGCTGTTTGCCACACACTACCACGAACTGACCGACCTGGCCGTACGCCTGCCGCACGTCGTCAATTTCAGTCTAGCGGTGGCCGAAGAGGGCGGTCGCGT
>CAZEPA010000158.1:0-8534 GCA_964513955.1 uncultured Anaerolineae bacterium
GACAAGCTCAGGCCTCGTGCGGTGAGCCTGTCGAACCGCAGTCGAGGCGACGCCGCGCTGCCGCCGCCGCTGACTTCGGTGAGCTCAGTCGAGCCGACGTGTCGTCTGTTTTCTGACGCGCGCGTCAGCTTCGACGGCGGCAGCTTTGCCATTGACGCGCTGCTCGACGCGGACGACATTGCCTGGATGCTGCCGGAGACGCCGCTTTCGACCGACCTCCCGATCTTCCGCGGCGAGTGGCAGGTTGAGGTGTTCCCGGTGGCGACAATGCACCCGGTGACGCGGTCGTCCGGCGTGTACGATCCGCGCTTCATCCTGACCAACTACCTGCTGGGCGAAAACGAGCCTGACGTGGACGACCACCCTGATCTGACCAGCCCGCTGGCGCTGACGAAGGCAGGCAGCATCTACAGCGGCTCGACCTACGTCAACCAGAAGCTGGACGACCGCTATCGCGCCTTGCTGCAGCGCTTTCGAGATCTGCAGGAGGCGCGGCGCAAGACGCTTCAGGGGCAGGTGGACGCATTCGACGCCCAGGCGAGCACGGCATCCACAGCCGGAGCCGCGGAGCAGGCCGCCGACGATGCGCGCGCTGCAGCCGCGCAAACGCGACACGAGATGGAGGAATTGGCCGCGACGTTGGCGAACGCCAAGATGGCCGAGGATTTTCTTGACGGCCACGATCTACTGGTCATCACCCTCAGCGGCTTCAACGCCGCGCTCCTCCAGCGCCACACGAGCATCCAACTCAACCCGGCCGATCCGCTCGGCTTTGCCGAATATCAGGCGTTCGCCCAGGATGTGGCGGCGGCGCTGGCCGGCGGCTTGAAGGGCGTGTCTCCTGATCCGCACGCCCCGTTCATGCCGATTCGCAGCGGCGGCCTGCGCCTCATGACGCTGCGCCTGGTGGACCTTTTCGGCCGCTTCACCGACCTGACGCCGGAGGATGTGGTGACCGCGCTGCCGATGGAGGTTCCGGGGCATGGCGACTGGGTGCGGCTGCCGCCGCGGCTGGCGCAGCCGGCCCGTTGGAACTTCCGCTTCTTGCAGGCGACGCAGGATGCGACGCCAGGCGCCGGCCCGACGGAAAGTCAGAGCCACGGCGCCAGCTCGCCCGTTCACGGCTGGATCATCCCCAATCTGCTCGACCAAAGCCTCGATTTCTTCGACCCGCACGGCGGCCGGCTCGGCGCATTGCGCGCGCGCGCGGAACAAAGCTGGTGGGATGGCGCAGAGCTGAGTACGCTGCCGCTCCGCCTGCGTCAAATCGTGTCGTGGCTGCTCGCCGCGGACCAAGAAGCGGAGCCGGGCCAGTCCAACGATGACGTGCATTTCCTCGAGGAGTTCATCGAAGATATCGAGGAAGCGCTGGACAACATCCACCCTGACGACCGCGAAGGGCAGTCCGCTTTCTCCGTGCTGATGGGGCGGCCGCTGGCGGTCGTGCAGTTCGGCGTGGCGTTGGAGCTGAAGGGACTGCCGGCGGTCAACAACAGTTGGTCGGCGCTGTTCGATGCGATCCAAAACGCGCAGTCCTCGACTGAGGGCTTCGATGCGGTGCAGTTCTATTACCGGCTGGGCGAATACCGGCAGCGCAACGACGGCCTGGTCGGCTGTTGGCGTATCGAAGCGGACGGCGCGTTCTCCGCGGCATTCAGCGTCAACGACTCGGTGTCGGCCGCCATCGAGCAGGCAGCCGTACAGACCCTCCAGGGCGAGTATACGGAACGCGCAAAAATAGACGCGGCCCATACCGCGGACGTCCGGCAGTGGATTGATCTCAAAAACGAAGAGTGGCGTCTCTACGACCCGCAGGGCCGCACGCTGTTCGAGTTCCTGCTGCAAGAGCAGGATGAGACGGTCAAGAAGCAGGACATCATTCAGCCCTTCGTGCGCGAGGGCAGCCGGGTGTGGGACATGCTAGTTGAGCGCGGCTGCCTGGTGGAAGAAGCCCCGTTCAGCCGCATCCGCCACTACGCCGAAGAATCCCAACTAAGCATCAGCGCGGCCCAGGAGATGCAGCAATTCGTCGCCCTGCTCGACCCGCACGGCCTGGTGCATCTTGCCAGCGGCATCCAGCCGGTCAAGACGATCCAACTGCCGGAACGCTTCACCAAAGACGCGCTCGGCCGGATCGAAATGACCTTCCTGACCGCACCGGTGCTGACGCCCGAACGCGAACTGCATCTTGCGCTGCCCAAAGAGCAGGGATTTGCCTGGTCGTGGCGTGAGGCCAACCGCTGGCCTTCCACCGGCGCGGCCGACGGCCCGCAACCCAGCGACCAGAACGGCCGGGCAGCCGCTGCGACAGAAATTGCCGAAGAGGACATTAAGTCGTTTCAGACAAGCGCCTTTTTCCCTGAGCGCTCCGTGCTGCGCGAGGGGCAACTCGTACTGAAGCACAGAACCGAGCAAGCAACCGATGATCCGAAGGAGCAATAAGAGATGGCGAACGACACACCTTGCCTCCACCTGCCGCTGGACGAGATTCGCTATGTAGAAGGAACGGCCCACGCGCCAAACGTCGGCGGGATCGGCAGCGACGCCATCGTGCGCGGTAATCCGCAAATTCTTCACGATCCGACTATGGGGACGTGCCTGCGCTTCGACGGCGACGGCGACTACATCGAGCTGTCCAACCTCTCGGCGCTGACATTGGCGCAGGGAATGACGGCGATGGCATGGGTGCGCTTCGAGGAGACGCCGTATTTCAGCCGTATCTTCGACCTCAACGTCGCGCAAGACCAGAGGGCCAAGATCATCTGGGCCGGCAACGAGGAGCGTTCACAGCACCTGGCGTTCGAGGTTGACGGCATCCGTTTTCGGATCGAGAACGGCATCGCGCTACGGCAGTGGCGTCACCTTGCCTTTGTCTACGATCCGGCCGGCAAGGTTTCGATCATTGTTGACGGCGCGCTGGCATTCAGCAAGGAAATTGCGTTCGCCGTCGCCAACACCGCCTGGCAGACGGGATACCTCGGCAAGAGTTCCTGGGCCGCCGACAGCCTGTTTCGCGGCGCGATGGCGCATTTCCGGCTCTACAACCAGGCCCTCACGCCCGCCGAAGTGAACGAGCTGATGATCAGCGACAAGGGCGCGATGGCCTACTACCGGGAAACAACGCTGCTGAAGGTCGAGCTCTACACCGTTCGCGACGACGACCAAAAGCCGATCCTCTACGTCGAGGCGGCCAACCAAGGGGAGCCGCTGGAGGTGAGCCTGACCAATCCCGGCGACAAACCGGTGGCATTCAAGCCGTTCAGCGCGCCGACAGCCGACGATTTCCACGTCCAACTGCGCTTCCGCCGCAACGTCATCGCGCCCAACGTGCTGCGGGCGCTGCAAGCGCCCAATGGCGTCAGCATTGACGGTTGGCGGCACGCCGCGGGCACGACGCCCGACGGGCGCGAGGATTTCATCTCGTTCGTCAAAAACGATGCATCCCTCACGCTGGGCAAAGGCGAAGCGTGGCGCATCCAGATCCCCAACTTCAGCGCCGCGGCGCAGGGCGGCGCGCGCAACACGCGCATCCAGGTGCGCTACCGCACCGAGCCGCAGGACCCCGGCTCCGTCGTGCGCCATATGGAAGTGCAGAGCCACCTGGGCTTGAAGACGATTCCCCTCATCGCCCGCTTCCGCGATTCCAACACCCTCCTCAACAACGGGCTGACGAGCAACGAGTTGACGGTCGAAGTGGTCTACACCAGCGACACCGGCAGCGTCCGCCTCGACGCCGCCAGCAAGTTCGAGCTGATCGTGGACGACGAGCTGACGGTGGGCGGCGGCCTGGAGGCCGCATCCCGGGTCGGCTGGTTGGAAGCTGAGCCGGCGGCGGCCGGTGTGGGACACAAAACGTTTGCCTTCAAGGTCAAACGCCCCGCAGACGGCCAGACCGGCGTCGCGCCGGCGCCCCTCATGGAGGTGAGCCGCGGCCAACCGCTGACCTTCGCACTCTCCAACTGGGTGACCGGCAAGCCGTCCGGCACGTACAACATCCTGCTGCGCTACGAGAACATTCCCGGCTACTGGGACGGGGCTTGGGTGCTGCCGGTGCAGTTCAGCCCGCTGCTGCTGCGCAGCGACAAGATCGGCATCGGCACCGATGATCCCAGCGCCGACCTGGAGATCCGCCGCGACGTGAACGGCGCGCTGGGCCCGGTGCTGAAGCTCAACAACTTTAGCGGCGGCGCGGGGGCCGGCGGCGCCATTGACTTCAACAGCTACAACGTGGGCAAGCGGACCGTCAAAGCGCCTGATGGCACGGTTACCGAGGTGTGGCACGATCCCGCATTTCGCATCCAGAGCGTTGACGACGGCAATTACCGGGATGACCTCGCCTTCTTGAGCAAAAAGGAGGCGAGTGGCGCCAGTGAGCTGCAAGAAAGAGTGCGAATTACCGCGGAGGGACGGGTCGGCATTGGCACTGCGACGCCGGCGGCGGCGCTCGATGTAAAAGGAGACGCACAGATCAGCGGGAGTGTCAAAGCCGCCGGTCGCATCAAAGACGCGACGGGCTTCGTGATGCCAGTGGGTGCGATCATCGCGTATGGCGGCAGGAAACTTCCAGAGGGTTGGTTACTTTGTGATGGAAGCCCATTCGATCAATTGACATATTCTGAGTTGTATCAGGCTCTCGGCAACATCAATACTGTACCCGACCTGCGCAGCCGGTTCATTGTGGGAGCTGGCAACGAATCGTCTCAGAGACCTCTTGGAAAAGATGAGCGAGGTGAGCCCCTGACCAAGTATCAACTGAATGACACGGCTGGAGAGGCCAAACACAAGTTGGAAGTGAGCGAAATGCCAGCTCATGGTCACAAAGTGAACCCTGAAGGATATCACCAATTCGCGCAAGTCAACATCCATTATGACGGCGATCCCTCATGGGGTGCCGAAGACAAAACAGTATTTGTGCCGGGCGACGAGAAGTCTCAGCGACACCCCGATTTTATTTGGCCAACAGGCGGCGCGAAAGCGAAAGATGACGTTTGGATGGGAGACACCCAACCCCACAACAACCTCCCGCCGTATTACGCCTTGACCTACATCATCAAGTGCTAGAGGTAAAGCGATATGCCGCCAGGTGTACAACGTTCAACAGCGTCCGCAGTGTTTAGCCGGTTTCTGAATCGAAAACGCGCCCTGGGGGGGATTGATTTTAGCTCCCGGGCCGATGCGGTCAGCCGGCTGCAGTCGTTCAACCTGGCCGGCATGGATTACCAGGGCCAGGTTTCCAGCGGCTACGGTCACCAGGGGGTGATGGTCAATCTTGGAGGGCGACTCAGTATTTTCGATTTCATCTTTCCCTTGATCTCCTTGCCCGGTTTGAGCGCGGATGCCACGCTGGACCTTGCCGGCAGCGGACTGAAGGAGTATTTCGTTCTCCTACAGCGTTTTCCGCAGGCGCTGGTCAAATCTCATCTGGAACTAAACCCACTGACCAGGCAATATGAGACGAAATGGCGGCAGGTGTGGGCAGCACGAGCGCCGCTGTGCCTGTTGGGGCTTGAAGGCTTTTCAGGGGAGATCACCCTGCGCGCCGGCGTCCAAGCGGGGGCAGAGATTCCCTTTCCGTCTTTGGGCGATGAGTTGGGCATCAACGTTTCTGCTCAGGCCGGCGCCTCCGGCGCGCTCACCGGCAAATTCATCCGCCTCCGCGGGGCCTATAGCGGGGCGTTTCCCAGCCCCAGGGATGTCAATTTGGGCCTCCGGTCTGATCTCGATCGGGTCGTTGAATATCTGTTCAGCCATACGGATCAGCCCCTGCTGAAGCAGCAGATAGATGACTGGATTACCGACATGGTCACCAATTGGCTGCAAACCAAGCAGCCGTTGACCGGCCCGCAGGGGCCTGCCCAGGCTGGCAGCGCGCCTATCATCAGGGAAAGAAAGCGCGATTTTTTCAAAAGGCAGCTCTCCCGCATACCCCTGGGGCGCATCAGCGACGAGATTCAGACGATATTGAACGAACGGGTGTTTTCGATTGTCAATCTGGAGCTGCGTCTGCCATGCTTCTCAGCTATGCTCGCCACATGGCAAGGGCAGCCTTCGACGGCGAGCCTGGTGGATAAGCTGCATCAACTCGAAACCTATATCCTTGGACTTCCCCTGGATACCTTGCCACACGCAGAAAAACGCGCCGCTCTTTGGCAGATCCAAAGCTGTAGGACTTTGCTCATGAGGAGCTACAGCCGCCTTGATCCGCTCTCGGTTCCAGGGCTGGATCGGGCCGACCAAAGCTTCTTTCACCTGTTCTCGTTCGCAGGAGGGGCTGAAGCCTCCGCGGGGGCGTCGGCCGGAGCCAGCCTGCAGACGCCCATCATTCCGGTGGCAAACATCGCCATCCAGGCCTCGGCAGGGACGGGCGCGCTGGCGTCGGCCGGCGTAGATATCCAGCGGATCGCCTACCGCTATCAGTCCCGCCTGGAGGGCGGCGCCTTCCCCCTGTTCTTCACCCAGGACACCTGGATCACCTACCGGCGGACCCGCGCGTCGGCGGAGGCGTTTGCTCAGGCGGCTTTAGCGCCGCTAGGGTACGAACGACAGGTTGGTCGTGAACTGGCGTATCAATCCATGAGCTATCTCTCGACGGCCTTGTACTGGAGGCACACGACCCCCTACGTCGTCCCCGAGCCAGCCAGCGGTTTGCGGATTGGAATGTCCGTGGCCGCACGGCGGCTCATTCGCTATGCCAGGGCGAAGGCGGCGGGGCAGCGTCTGACGCAGATTTCCGCTCCCATTTGCCAGGGCCTGTATGTTACCGACGCGCAGTTTGACCAGATGGTGGTTGGGGCTGACCTGGGCAACCTCGACGAAAACCGGGAAGATTTCCCCAAATATCTCCTCTTGGAGGCTGCGTTTGCCTTTCCCGACGATTTTCAAATCAACCTGAAGAAAGATGGCACAGAACCCACTTCGACCGGCCACGGGCGGATGCTGCAGGACCGGCAGCTTCTCAACAGCCGGCTGCAATCGCTGCGCCTGCGGATCCGGATTTCCGATGTGGAAGAGAACGAAACGTCGCTTTTCAAACTCGGCTTCCCACTCATCAACTCGCGGATCAACGTGGACCTATCCAGCGTGCGCGGCGCCGGGCAGGAAGGACTGTTCGACTACTACGTACATTGGTTCAGCAACCCAGCCTTGAATACCGAGCCCCAACGAGCCTTAGCCGCACAGGAAACCGCCATCCCCCCGGTTGTCCTGCTTCACCAATAGAAACGGCACAAGACCATGATCTTCAGCGAGTCAGATCCGATTGAGGCGCTCAGGCGTTTGCTGAGTGATCCGTTTCCACTGCCACAGGAAACCACGGATGTTCGGGGAATTCAGTTCCCCCCGTCGGCTTTCAAAGACTTTGCGGCCTTGTTCACCGGACTGACGGGCGAGGCCATCGAAGACTATCTGCCTGCGGAATATACCCAGGTCGCGGAAGGGCTGCAGATTACCAGCCTGCAAGCCATCCAGGAGGACGATCCCCAGCGGGGCTTGCGCCTGACGATGCTCGACAGCGGGTCGTATCAACTGGAGTTCGCCGTCGTCTGGACGACGCCCTGGACGATCGCGGATGTAATTGAAATCAGCGATTCCTTCGTTGCCTTTACGATTACGTTCTCCCAGGAAAGCGGCCTTGCAGTGTCGGCCGTCATCGGATCAGGGAAGATCAAGTTCTTCGATTACCACCTGGATCTGGATGTTTCCGTGCATGTGCCGTCTTTCTTGATCGACGCCCGCCTGAAGACGGATCAGGACACCGCGGGCGCTGCTCCGGCCGGGATGGCGGAGAACTACCTGGGATCCCTCAAGAAGGCGGGCGCAGACGCCATTTTCATCGAAGATATCCGGTTTGCGGCCGCTCCCTTTCTGCAGAATTACCTCCTGCACCTGTCCGTTGATAACGTGCTCGACCTGCACGACAAGTTCAGGGTGGACCGCTTCCAGGCCGAGATCAGCTATCGCGGCGGGGCGGGCGCCGCCGACTACGGCATCCTCGCCTATACGGACCTCAACATTGGCTTTGCCCAGAATCCCCTGAGCATCACCTTGACCGCCGAGATGAAGAAAGAGGGGGACGTCTACCGCTGGGGATTCTCCGGCAGCACGGCTCATCCGGTGACGGTCAGCGAGATCATGGAGGATTTGGCGAGCCTCTTCGGGGCAGGCAACCCGTACCATCTGCCCGATTTCATCGCCAACACCACCCTGACCCACCTGGGGTTGGCCTTCGACGTGGCGAGCGGGGCAACTGGCGCCCAGGATTACACGTTCACCGTGGGCCTGGCCCTTCCGCTGGCAGAGAGCGAAGTCCAACTGGAAATCTACGCCCATTACCGGAAAACGGGCAGCGCCTACGAACTCGAACTGACCGGCGCGCTCTCCCTGGACGGCTTTCAACTTGCTGTGGCCTTTGCAAAATCGGCCGACGGACATGGAAAATCGGACACCCTGATCCTGGGTAGCCTGCAAACGCCGCTCAAGCTGGACTCCAGCGATCTCATTCGCGCCATCGCCCCCAGCCTGGCCGGCGACGTGCC
>CAZEPA010000159.1:0-8530 GCA_964513955.1 uncultured Anaerolineae bacterium
CGTTGGCAGGGCATGGTGCATTTGATCGTCCTGGCTGTTTCCATTGGCTTACTCGTGCTGACCGCGGTTTCCTGGCCGTCGCCGTTGACTCCCGATGCAAGTTGGCGGCCGCAGGGCAGCGACCTGCCCATCTGGGACATTCTCAAAATCTTGGCTGTGGCGGTTGGCATCCCCTATCTGCTGCTTGCCTCTAACAGCACGCTGGTGCAAGGCTGGTTCACCGATGATCATCCCGGCCAGACGCCGTATCGCTTGTACGCACTTTCCAATGTGGGATCGCTGGTGGCCCTCGTCAGTTACCCCGTGATTTTTGAACCGCTCCTCACGGTACGAACGCAAGCCTATCTATGGTCAGCCGGGTACCTCGTGTTTGCCGTCAGCACCGGTTACCTGGCGTTCAGAACCTGGCAGCGCACGCCCGTCACCAGCCTGCCGTTGAACCAGCCAAAAGGCCAGCTCGATCAGGATCGAAGCCCGAACGTGCGGATGGTGCTTCTGTGGGGCGGCTTAGCCGCCTGCGCCTCCATTCTGCTGCTTGCCGTCACCAGTCACGTCACCCAAGAAGTGGCTGTCATCCCGTTTTTGTGGGTTGCACCGCTGACGATTTATCTGCTGACCTTCATCCTTGCGTTTGCGGGCGGGCGCGGCTACGCGCGCCGGCCCTATCTGATCGCTTTCTTCGTCCTCAGTTTGGTCAGCGTTTGGATGCTGGTCAAGTGGCCTCCGTTCAGCATCACCACGCAAATTATGACCTATCTGCTGCTTCTGTTCATTGCGTGCATGATCTGCCAGAATGAGCTGTATCAAGTCCGACCGCATCCGCGCCATCTCCCTGCGTTCTACCTGGCGATGGCGGTGGGCGGCGCGCTGGGGGCCATTTTTGTCACCCTGTTGGCGCCGTTGGTCTTCAGAACCGGTTTTTGGGAATTGCAGTGGGGACTGATCGCATGCGGCGTTCTGTTCACGCTTGTGATGCGCCGCGAACGCGTCCCGTCCCAGGAAAAACGTCAGCGCAAGGCGCGCGCGCAAGCCGGGCAATCTCGCCTGGGATGGAACCCGGCTGTCGTCGCATCCTCCGCGGGCGTGCTGCTTCTGGCTCTCGTGGTGATCCTGGTGATGCAGGCGATCTCATCCGGCTCGCTGCTGACCAAGCGCAATTTCTATGGAATCTTGCGGGTGTGGGAGATCAACACGGCGCAGCCAGAACTGCTTGCCTACCAGCTGACGCATGGAAAAACGGTGCACGGTTCTCAATTCGAAGCTGCTGAAATACGCCGGGTGCCGACGACCTTTTATGCTGAAACCAGCGGCGTTGGTCTGCTGTTCAAGAACCACCCGGCGCGCCCGGGAACGCTGCATGTGGGCGCCTTGGGATTGGGAATCGGTATTCTGGCCAGCTATGGAGAGGCAGGGGACAGTTTCCGCTTCTACGAAATCAATCCAGACGTTATTCGCATCGCGCAAGGTGAGGGCGGGTATTTCTCATTTCTCAGCGATTCCGCCGCCGACGTACAGGTCATCCCTGGCGACGCACGCGTGTCGCTCGAACGTGAGCTGGCAAGCGGCGGCCCACAGAACTTTGACATCCTGGTGTTGGATGCGTTCAGCGGTGATGCCATGCCGCTCCACCTGCTCACGCAGGAGGCCTTCGCGGTCTACCTGCGCCATCTGAAGCCAGATGGCGTCATTGCGATCAATGTGTCCAACCGCTACTTCAACTTGGATCAGGAAGTCTTCAAGCAAGCCGATGCGCTTGGCCTGCAAGCTGCTTTGATCGAGGATACGGGGGATGTCATCCAGAGTTACGACTCGATCTGGATGCTGCTCACGCGCAAACCAGAGACGCTCAACTTGCCGGCCATTGCCACCCGTCGTTCGCAGCGTCCAGCTATCCCCGCCAACCTGGCGTTGTGGACAGACGACTTCAGCAACCTGCTGCAAATCCTCAAGTAGCCGTCGTTAGCAATGGGGAAAAAGCCGCGGCCTCACTGAGCCGCGGCGTAGCGGCCCGACCCGCCGCGGCGATTCGCTTCGACGTAGCGACGAATCGCTTCGGCATCGGGCACTACCAACGCGGGCGTGGTGTAGTCAATACCTTCTAGTTGGCGCCGCTGGATCTTCTGCTTCAACACGGCCTCGATCCTGCGCACCATGCTCTCGTCCGCGGCTGTCACGAAGGTGTAGGCCGTGCCGCTGGCATGGGCGCGACCTGTCCGGCCAATGCGATGTACATAGTCGCCAGCCTGCATCGGCATGTCGTAGTTCACCACATGCGAAATGCCCTCGACGTCAATGCCACGCGCGGCAATGTCGGTGGCGACCAACACACGCGTCCGCTGCTCGCGGAAGGCTTCCAGGGCCGCAATGCGCTGACTTTGCGAGCGGTTGCTGTGGATGACGGCGGCTGAAATGCCGGCGCGCCCCAGGTCGCCCACCAAGCGATCGGCCCGGTGTTTGGTGCGCGCAAAAATCAACACGCTTTGCATGTCGTCCTGCTGCAGCAGCTGCTGCACGGCCCGCGACTTGAGATGCTCAGGCATTGGCAGCAGCGTCTGCTGGATTGCCGCTGGCGTGACCACCTTTTCCACTTCGATGCGAGCCGGCTGATAGGTCATTTCCGCCGCAAGCCGCAAAATCGGCTGTAACGTGGCCGAAAACAGCATGGTTTGCCGCGCACGCGGCAGCAGGCGCACAATGCGCCGCAAATCCGGCAGAAATCCCACATCCAACATGCGGTCGGCCTCGTCCAAAACGAGCACTTCCAGCGCGCCAAAGGCGATGTGACGTCGCGCCACGTGATCGAGCAAGCGGCCCGGCGTGGCAATGACCACATCGGCGCCGCGTGCGAGGGCCTTCTCCTGGCTAGCCAAGGGGACGCCGCCATAAATGGTGACCACGCGTGTGTTCGTCCGTATACTCAACTGCACGGCCTGCTCCGCGACCTGCAAAGCCAGTTCGCGCGTCGGCACCAGGATCAAGCCGCGCGGCTGGCGGCTGGGCGCAGGCGTTGTCAGCAGCTTCTGCAGCAGCGGCAGCAAATAGGCGGCCGTCTTACCCGTGCCGGTTTCGGCCGAGCCTAAAATATCTTGTCCGGTCAAAGCCACCGGGATCGCGGCGGCCTGAATCGGGGTGGGTTCTTGGAACTCCAACAAAGCCACGCCTTGTTGCAGGCGTGGGTCGAGTCCAAATTCTGAAAAACTCATACTACTCCTAAAGCAGCGGTCAATATCGTACCGACGTGAGCGACCGCAGGGACACGTCGAGTCCTGATAGCCCAACAAAAAAACGCTGTTCGGAACACGAGTCCGGACAGCGTTAACAAACCGGGTCTACTTTCTAGAACAAGCCTGAGTATACCTGAAACCGGGCAAACCGTCAAACCACGATGCGGCTGCATCTGACAGGGTGATAAGCATCATAGCGAGCGCGGTCTTTGGCGGCTATGATGCATGTACATCGGAGGATGTGCCATGAACCTACGAAGCCTGCTGCAGCAAGATGCCCAGCGCCGGCAGATTCTGGTGACGAGCCATGTTGTACCAGAATCGGTGCGTTGCGTTCAATGCGGCATCTGTTCCTATCACTGCCCCATCGAGATTGATGTCCGCCGCCACGCCTGGCTGGAGATACCGGTCAGCGACAGTCACTGCTTGACGTGTGGGGAGTGCGTCAAACGCTGCCCGCGCGGCGTTCTGCGTTTCGAGCAGACCGGATTGTTCGACGATGGCCCCCGGCCCAATGCCTCGGCGCCGATACTTCGCCGTCGTTAGGAGCGCCAAATGTCAACGCAATACCTCATCATCGGCAGCGGCGCCGCCGGCATGGCGGCGGCCGAGGCTATTCGCAGCCAGGATGCGCAGGGCCACATCGTCCTGCTTAGCGAAGAACCGCATGGCTATTACTCTCGCCCCAGTCTGGCCTACGTGCTAACCAACGAGATTCCAGAACAATTCGTGTATCCCTTCGACGCAGGCGACCTAGCGCGCCTGGACGTGCGTTTGCTGCACGCGCCCGTGGCTCAACTTGCCCCGGCCGCGCATGAGGTCATCCTGGGCAACGGCACGCACCTATCTTACGATTGCCTGCTGCTGGCGACCGGCGCGCACGCTGCGCGCCTCAATCTGCCCGGCGTTGACCTGCAGGGCGTCGTCAAGCTGGACAATCTGGATGACGCGCGTCAAATCTTGAAACTCGCGCGCCATGCGCGCGCGGCGGTCGTGGTGGGAGGCGGCATTACGGCGCTCGAGATTGTGGAGGGTTTACGCGCCCGCCAGGTCGAAGTTCACTATTTGCTGCGCGGGGATCGCTACTGGAGTAACGTGCTTGACGAGACTGAGTCACGGATTGTCGAAGCGCGTCTGCAAGCAGAGGGTGTGCGATTGCATTACCACACGGAGGTGGCCGCCATTCTGGGCGATCGAGGCCGCGTCAGTGCGGTGCTTACCACGGGCGGCGCGCAAATACGCTGCGGGATCGTCGCCGCGGCTGTTGGCGTCTTGCCGCGCAAAGAGCTTGCCGCCGCCGCTGGTTTGCGCACGGAGCGGGGCATCGTCGTCAACGAGCATCTACAGAGCAGCGCGCCCGATATCTATGCTGCTGGCGATGTCGCCCAGGTTACCGATGCGCGCAGCGGGCGCGCGGTGCTCGATACGCTGTGGAGCACTGCGCTTGCACAAGGACGGTTGGCAGGACTAAACATGGCGGGGCTGACCAGCCGCTACCAGCGCGCCGTCTCTTTGAACGTCACGCGTTTGGCCGGTTTGACCACGACGATTATCGGCGCCATCGGTACCGGACATCGAGAAGAGGACACGGTTGCCATTGTGCGCGGCGATAGTGAATCGTGGCGTTCGACGACCGATGCCGTGGCCGCGCAGACTGAGTTCGAGGTCAATCGCCTGCGCGTGATGATCGGCCAGCACACGTTGGTGGGCGCGCTTGTGATGGGCGACCAGACTCTGTCTTACCCCTTGCAGCACCTGATCGCCGACCAGACGGACATTAGCCCGATTCGCAATCACCTGCTGGCGCCGGACGCTCCCTTGATGGACATCATCCGCGGGTACTGGGAGAGTCAGCGGGCATCCGCGGACAAGCGGCCGACAGCCACCTTGCGAGGAAGCCATGACACAACGCCCGCGTGAACTCTGGTGGGCTTTTAGCCTGATCGTGGCGATCACGTTGATCTACGGCGTGGGCGTTACGCGCTTGAACGCTTTCCCCGCGGCTCGCAGCTTTTTCGGCCACGGTTTGGGCATCCTGGGCTTCGTGCTGATGCTGATGACTGAAATTCTCTACTCCCTGCGCAAACGCGTGCGCACGGCCCGCTGGGGTCGTATGTCATCCTGGCTGCGCTTCCATATCGTCACCGGCATCGTTGGCCCCTACATGGTGCTCCTGCACACGGCCTGGCAGTTCAGGGGCCTCGCCGGTCTGGTAATGCTGATGACCGTCATCATTGTGGTGAGCGGCTTCCTGGGCCGTTACATCTACACGGCCATTCCTCGCACCGCAGATGGTTTCGAACTGGAGGCCAGCGAACTCGAGCGCCAGATGGCGGCCGCCGACGCCGAACTTCAACGCTGGCTGGCGGCGCAGCCGGCCCTGGCGGGATTGGCAAGTCTGGAGCGGGAGGGCGCCTTCACAGCGCCGGCCCCTGGGCTTATCTTCGCGCGCAGCCTGCAGGACTGGCGCTATCATTGGCGATGGCGGCAGATCAAGCGCGGCATGGACTCCGCCACGCGCGCCCAAGCGACGCAGTTGGAGCGGCTGAATGAGCGCCGCCGCCTGCTGCGCCGCCAGGTTGCCTCGCTGGCGATGGCCCGGCGCTTCTTGGGACTCTGGCACTCGGTGCACGTGCCGATTGGTATGG
Organism: uncultured Anaerolineae bacterium; assembly: GCA_964513955.1. Taxonomy (GTDB): domain Bacteria; phylum Chloroflexota; class Anaerolineae; order SSC4; family Amarolineaceae; genus Amarolinea. The sequence goes on from CAZEPA010000159.1 coordinate 5,873, forward strand.
CGCTCTTCACGGCTGCTTTCATTCATGTGGGAGCAGCCTTGTATTACGCCACGCTGCTGCATTAGGCCACCAACGACCCCTGCCCCCGGCAAGGCTGCTGGGAGAGGCCGAGTATCTGCGGGAGAAGCCACTATGAAATCCAACCGTTTGGGCTGTTTGTCAGGCACTGGCATCATCGCCGCGGTCGTGACGTTCTTGCTGATCGGCGGCATCTCGCTGGCCCGGGGCGGCGTGTTGTTCAGCCCTGGTCGCCTCAATGCGCAGAAGGCCGTCCAACCGCTGGGCAACGTGTTGTCCCATGCCGATTTGACCCACGACTGCGGCGCGTGTCATACCGCGCCGTGGAGTCCGGTCACAATGGGCGATCGCTGCCAGGCCTGCCATACGACGATCACGCAGGAACTGGGCAACCCCCAGACGCTTCACGGCGCCTTACTCGGCACAGACCCTGCCGCGCCTTGCCGCGCCTGTCACACCGATCATCGGGGGCCAACGGGGGCGTTGACCGTCCTCGATAATCGTAAATTTCCGCACGATGCCGTCGGCTATTCACTGCAAGGGCATGCCACGACAGCAGCCGGTCAGCCTTTCGCTTGCCAAGACTGCCACGGCGACGACATTTCCCGCTTCGATGCGGCGACCTGCGATGCCTGCCACCGCACCGCGGACCCGCTCGCCATGCAATTGCACACCCGCGCTTTTGGCGCGGACTGCCTCGCCTGCCATGACGGGCGGGATACCTACAGCCAAGAGGCGTTCGACCACAACCGGGTGGCTTTTCCGCTGGAAGGAAAGCACGCGCCGCTCTCCTGTGACGCCTGCCACCAGGGCGCCGGCAATCTTGATCAACTCAAGGCGACCCCCCAGACGTGCGCGGGCTGTCACCTGAAGGACGACAAACACCTGGGTCAATTTGGTAACGATTGCGCAGCCTGCCATAACCCGGCCAACTGGCAGGATGCCAAGATTGACCACAACAAGACGGCCTTCCCATTACTGGGCAAGCACACGACGACGAAGTGCGAAGCCTGCCACGTGGATAAGGTGTTCAAGGGCACGCCCCAGGATTGCGTCTCCTGTCACCGCGAGGACGACAAACACCAGGGCCAGTTTGGCGCGGACTGCGCCGGTTGCCATACGCCGGAAGACTGGGCGAAGGCAACATTCGATCACAGCAAGGCGGCCTTTGCTCTGACTGGCGCGCACATCAAGACGGCCTGTACCAAATGTCACACCGACAATGTCTTCAAGGGTACGCCTCAGGAATGTGTTCGCTGCCATGCCGATCCGGCTTACCATCAGGGCGCCTTCGGCACGGACTGCCAGACCTGTCATACCACCAGCGCCTGGTCGCCGGCGCGCTTCAACCTTCGCCACCTGTTTCCACTCGATCACGGTGAGAGCGGCGTCAGCTCATGCCGCACATGCCACCCTGACAGCCTGAAGGCGTACACCTGCTATGGCTGCCATGAGCACACCCCGACCGAAATCCAGGCAAAGCACCTGGAAGAAGGCATTCGGGACTTTCAGGATTGCGTGCACTGCCACGCGACCGGGCGCAAAGAAGAAGGCGACTGAGGCCGTGAGCCTGGGGCCGAACGCAACCAGCCAGGTGTAGAAACACCACGGCCCCCCAACGATTTTTATCGTTGGGGGGCCGTTGCTAACTCAGGCGTATCTTGTCAGGCCGTCGCCGGCCCAGGCGGTTAATGACGGATAGAGGGCAAGAAGATGTGCAGCCCCTGTCTCAGCGGGAAGTCCACGCTTCCGCTTTGACCGCTGGATGTCAGCACAATCCGTCGAGTGAGCGGTTCGACTGGCGCATAGCCAGCCGGCCAGCTCTCGATGGTGACGAAGTAGGTTCCTGGCGGCAGATTCTGCACCAGGTAACGGCCAGGCTCGAAGAGCATCGGCCCACTCGTCACGATGGAGACGCGCTCGCCGACGCTGTTCTTGATGCTGAGCGTCACGTCGCTGACCAGCGGTTCGTCGTTGAACGCGCCATCTGGCGTGGTGTCTTCCCAAGTCAGGCCGGTGATGCTCACGGTTTGGCACTCATCAACGCCCGCGCCCTCACCTGGACTTCCAGGCAAGCGACACGCGCCGACGTTGACGATGGTCACCCAATGGTCCTCGACCTCCCCATTGCTGGCCGGCCCGGTTGGCAAAGCTACTTCGGACGCGGCGCTGGCAATACGGCAGCGCAGATAGCTGACGCCTGGCGTTGGTACACCAAAGCCGGCGAACGTCAGATTGACTGATTGGCGTCCGACGGCGGAATTGACGGTTGCGGCCGTGCGCTCGCCGCTGTCGAGGAAATCACCATCGCGGTTGAAATCCAGCCAGCAGGCCAGTGTAGCCGGCTGTCCCGTGGTGTTCACGGCCGTCATCATCACGTTGACCGCCCCCGAAGCCGTGGTGATGACCGGCAAGACGGCGATGCCATCCTCGTCATCCACCCCCGTGGCGTCGTCTGCATTGGCGTCGGGGTTCTGCAGCGCGCCGCTGTCGCTATCGGCCATCTGCCAGCCGAGATGTAGCCCAGGCGTCACCAGGTGGCTGGGGCCGTTATCTGCGGCCGTGGTTTGGTAGTTGCCGACGCCTGTACCTGGCCCGGTGTCTGGCGCGTCGCCATAGTCGAGCGGAAGTACATCCACC
>CAZEPA010000160.1:0-8448 GCA_964513955.1 uncultured Anaerolineae bacterium
TGTTCCACGTTGGTTTGGCCCAGATCGAACCGGTGATGAGGGTGCCGGTGGCAAAAGCGATGCCGAGCTCCACGCCGGAGACGCCAATCGTATCCCAAATCTTGCGGCGCGTGACGAGATAGAGAATGCCGGCAATGAAGGTGGCCAGAAAGGCCAGGCCGGCGGCGGCGTTATTGCCCATGTGAATGTAGAAGATGCGCTGCGCGGCCTGCTCTGCGCCCTGTAAATTGGCGGCCGGCGGCGCCCAGACCAGGGCCATGTACAGAAAGCCAACCAAGGCCGCCCCGGTGATAATGTTCAGAATGGTGAGGGGAAGACTACGCTGTGCTGTCATCTGTTTTTCCTCTCGCTCCTTATTCTTCGACGACAAAATCAAAGGTCATGAACGACGCCGCGATGTACATAATGTCAAAAACCAAGAGAACCTGCACCCAGTTGCTCAGATCCGCCAGCGTGTCGCCATCCAACAGGCCGCCCGTGGCGCGGACCCCGGCGATCAGGACCGGCACCATTACCGGCAAGAGCAGGATGGGCAGAAGCACCTCGCGCGCCCGCGTGTTCACCGACAACGCGGCAAAAATGGTGCCCACGGCGGCAAAGCCGATCGTACCCAACAGCACGATGAGCAGGACCGCGGGCGTCAACAGGGGAACGGTGAAAAGCACCATGCACAGGGGAACCAAAAAGGCCTCGACCACGAGCATGAATACCAGATTGGCGAGCATCTTGCCAAAATAGATCGCGCTGCGATCCACTGGGGTCAGCAACAGTCCTTCCAGACTACCCTTATCCTTTTCCAGAACAAAAGACCGATTCAACCCCAGGACGCCGGAGAAGCTGATCGCCACCCAAAGAACGCCCGGTACAACCTGTTTGGCATTGTCCACACGCAGATCGAACGCAAACTGGAAGATGATCACCGACAGCAACGCGAAGACGAACATCGCGCTGAAGATGTCCTTGGTGCGCAGTTCCGCGATGACATCTTTCCAAAAGACGGCGGCTACTTTTCTTAGATAGCGCATCGTCGTTCAGTCTGGTTGCGATTATTCACGCAACCTCCGTATGAGTACGATAAATAAGCTGAAAATCGGCCACGGTCAGCGCCTTCGAGGGGCCGTCGAAACGAATTTTGCCGGCATTGAGAATCAGCGCACGGTCAGCCCACGTGAGCCCGCGCTCCAGGTGGTGCGTCGTCAGCAGGACGGTGCGCCCGGCGTCGCCCACATCTTCCAGCACCTGGCGCAGCATGTCAGCCGCGGCCTGATCCAATCCCGTGTCCGGCTCATCCAGCAGCAAGATCGGTGGGTTGTGCAGAATCGCGCGCGCAATGGCCAGGCGCTGGACCATGCCGCGGGAGAAGGTGCGCACCGGTTCGAGCCGTCGCGGCCACAGGCCCACGCGACGCAGGACATCTTGCGCGCGCGCGTCCAGGTTGGGCACATCGTACATGGCGCCGTAGAAAGTCAGGTTTTCCCAGGCTGTCAGATTGTCGTACAGCAACGGCGCATGGGTGACAACGCCCAGGTAGCGCCGAATGTCGTCGCCGGCTTTGCGCACGTCCACGCCGCCCAGCCGCACATCGCCGGTTGTGGCCTTGCTCAAAGTTGAGATGATGCGGATAAGCGTTGTCTTGCCCGCGCCATTCGGCCCGAATAACGCCACCCGTTCGCCTTCCGCCAGGGTCAAGTCAATGCCCCGCAGAACCTGGTGCGGCCCAAAAGCCTTGCGCACCTGGCGGATTTCGATCATGGGCGCGGCGTCGCTCATGCCGCGCCTGCCTCAGCAGCGTCCTGCAAATCGGCCAGGGCTTGCGCCACGGCCAACAGATCGGCCTTCAACTCGCCTCGTCGGCTGCGGTAGTCGGCTTCGTTGACCTTGCCCGCCGCATAACTGTCGTCCAGTTGGGCAATCGCCAGAATCAAGCCCTGGCGCTTGCGCTGTAAGGCGCCCGGATCGCTCACGATGGGCGCGCCGACCTCCTCAGGCTCATCGTCGTCGGCCTCGGCATCCGCCGCCTGCCTGCGCTGACGCACGGCGAAGAAAAGCACGCCGAGCAATCCAAGCGCAGCCAACCCAGCCACGCCAACGGCGAGCCAGGGCGAATTGGCCTGCACGGCCGCGTCCGTCTGCGGCGCGCGATTGAAAGGCAAATTGGTCATTGCCAGTTCAATCGTTTTGTTCGCTGGTACATCGCTGGCCGTGAAATTGAAATAGGTGGCTTGATCCACCTGGCGCGGCGCGCCTTCCTGCAAATCAGGGCTTGTCACTTTAGCCCCGACGTCGGCCACCAGCACGTTCAGACTGCGCAGCGCCACGGCCACGGGATGCTTGATATCAAGCGTCAACGAGGAAAAGGGCATGACGTAGCGCAGCAGGGTCTGACGCACGCCTTGGCCAGGCGGGAGCGGCAAGGTGTCCACCGCGCCGGTGGCCGTAGGCTGATAACGCCGACCCAGGTCGCCATCATCGAAGGTGAGATTCTGAAAACCGTTCGGGAGATCGAAGGGCAAGACGCTCCTGACCGTGGAGGTAGTGGCGACCGATGGCGCGCCAATATAGACACGGTCGCTGTTGTTGCTCCAAATGTAAAGCTCCGCAACCAGCAGCTGCGACTGATCAAACTCAAAAAACCAATGCGCCCGCTCCACCGCCACACTGCTGCCGTCGGTGGTTGGCTCGTAGACCGAGATCGGTCCGGTCTGCGCCGGCTGCTGCTGGGTCAAGGTGATCACGCTTGTGCTGTAGGGTACGTCTTTGAAAGACAAATTGGCGACATACAGCCAGCTCGGGTCGGTGTCCAGCTTGTCAAAGCGATACAGCCCGGTGACCGAGGTTGTGGTGCTGATCTCGGTGATCAGGTTGAAGTCATCGAAAATGCTCAACGTGACGGTCAGGCCGTTCGTCGGGTCGCCTTGCGGCGTATCATTGCTCACCACGCCAGAAATGAGACCGGCGCCGGGGGTGTAGGCGCGGGCCTTGAGCGGCGGCAAGGTCCAGGTGCGCACAAACTCAAGTGCGGCCCAGCGGTCATCATCCTTGAGGCTGGCGATGCTGCTGTGCGCTGGGTTCTTCAAAGCTTCGAACCAGGCGCGCTGGCTCTGGCTCGCGGTCGCCGCCAGGTTGGTCAGATCGGGCAGCGCGCCGTCGGCCGCCGGCCCGTCGCCCTTGCCGGCGTCGCCATGACAACTGGCGCAGTTCGCTTTGTAGACCGTTTCGCCCTGCTGCAGCTCAGCTGCGTCATGATGCAGGGACCAGGTAAAAGCCAATACATTCCAGATGTCTTGATCGCTGGTACTCTGACCGAAGGGCGGCATCAGGCGCTCGATGCGGCCATTTTTGACGACGGCAAAGAGATCAGCCGGCGCCTTTTCCCACATGACGGCAGCGTCTGCGAATTGGGTGGGTGGGAATTGAAGCTGCGCGGCGCGCGGGCCATTGCCCATGCCCGCGTCGCCGTGGCAAGGGGCGCACTTCGCCGTGTAGATGGAAAGGCCAGCGCGGGCGTCTGCCATAATCGGGGGCGGCTCTTGAGTCTGCGGCATGGCGGAGGCGGGAGAGGAAAGCAAGAGAATCAGCGCCAGGGTCAAAGGCGCGGCAAAAACCAACAAAGAGAGGGCTGCGGACGACGCGCGTAAGCGGCGGGGACAGCCTGGCGCTGCGTCTGTCGCCCTGGACTGGACGATGTTTCGATTCAACGTGTCACCCACCGTCCGCTAACTGATCTTCTTGACTTCTTGCGGGGCTTCTTCGTAGCGCGACGGACACTTGAGAAGCAGCGTGTCAGCTTCGAGCACGCCATCGGCGCGCAAACGGCCTTCCACAATCGCAATGGAGCCTTCACGCGTCATATTGTCGGGCTGCACGCCGTGAAAATGAACGGCCAGCTTCTCGCCCGTGCCCTTCTGATCCAGAATCGTGAAGTTCAGGTTGAAGTCGGAGGCGCTCCAACTCACCGTGTTGGTTTCGACCAAGCCGCTCACGCGCAGCTTGCGATCCACCAGCGCCGACTGCTGCGCTTTTACCTCGCTGACTTCTTTGTAGTAAGCACCGTCACTGCCAACCATCGAAACGATGAGATAAAGGATCACGGCCGCGATCAGGGCGCCGCCGATGATGAACTTCATTTGTTTGTTCGCTGGCCGGGCGCCAGTCTGAATACGTGGAATGGCGGCTGATTCAGCCATGGAAGATACCTCTTTCTGGTTAGTTTTTTACTGCGGGCCTATTATATCATTTGACCGTGAGACTGTCAACGACAAAAATCACTCGCTCACGGTGTATCATGGTGAACTGCATCAACCTGTGGTTTGCGGTATAATAAGGCCAGGGAAGCAAACAAAAAATGACACTCATGGCGACCTATGTCTGAAACGAAACCCCGGCGCCTCCTGCTCGGCAGGGCGCTGATGATGGCCGGCGCGTTGTTGTTGTCGCTGGTGATCGGTTTGTGGCTGGAAGCCCGCCTCGACGCCCAGGAACAGGCGCAGATGCGCACCCTGACCATCTCCAGCCCGGCGTCGTTGGCGCTGCCGCCGCTGACGGCATCCCCAGCCCTGTCAGCCACGATGGCATCGCCGCGGTCTGCCCCGCCCGTGCGCCTGCAAATTCCACGGCTGGGCATAGATCGGGCCGTGGTTCAGTTGAACTACAAGGCCGCGGCCAATGGCGACCTGACATGGGACACGGACAGCCTGTTTGCCACGGCCAGCCGGCCTGATCTGGTCGGTCACCTCATCGGCTCGGCCAATCCCGGGGCGGGCGGCAACGTGGTGCTCAGCGGGCACAACTATAACCGCGGACGCGCCAACTGGCGCGGCGTTTTCGTAGACCTGGCCCGCCTACAAATCGGCGACCCCATCACCGTCACCGTGGCGGGCGGGAAGCAGTTCGCCTATCGTGTGCAGCAGGTGACCTCGGTGCCCTGGCGCACCCAGAGCGATGCCGAATGGCAGCAGCACCAGGTGTTCCTGGGATCAACCGACCACGAACAGCTCACCCTGGTGACCTGCGGCGGCGCCAACCTCTGGCCGTTCCCAGCGCGGGTGTATGTGGTGGCGGAGTAGGAGTGCAAGGTACAGAGTGCAAAGTGCAAAGTGCAAAACGAGGAAAGCTGAATGAGGCATGAGGAATGAGGAATGAGGAAATGTGCGAGGCGCGAAATGGGGAACGCACGTTATTCTCTGCATTCAGAGTTCAGAATTCATCATTCAGTATTGACACCGGGGAGGTGAAGGATGACTGAGGCGATTTCGGGTATCTTGACGGCGTTTGGATTGTCTACGTCCGCCGGATTGAATGCGTATGTGCCGCTGTTGATCGTGGCGCTGCTGGCGCGCTTCACCGATCTGATCACGCTCAGCGCACCCTGGGATACGCTGGAGAATCCGTGGATCATTGGGCTGCTGGTGGTGCTGCTGACGATCGAAGTGCTGGCGGATAAGATCGTGGGTATTGATCACATCAATGATGCAATTCAAACCTTCGTACGGCCCGCGGCCGGCGCGATTCTGTTTGCCGCCAGCAGTCACACGATCAGCGATGTGCATCCCGTATTGGCGCTGGGCTGCGGGTTGATCCTGGCCTTCGGCGTGCATGCGGTCAAGGCGACGGCGCGACCCGTGGTGAGCGCCACCACTGCGGGGCTGGGCAATCCTATCGTCAGTACGGCCGAGGATGTGATCGCGGCGACCGTCTCGCTCACGGCCATCATCGTGCCCGTGGTGATGATTTTCATCGTGCTGATCATCGCCTGGCTGGTCTGGCGCCTTCTCAGCCGCCGCAGCCCGTCCGCGTCCTGAGTAAAACCAACAGAATTATCGGTCGCAGGATCCTGTCTAGTCCAAATTGACGCGCAGGGCCGTCGCCAGCCCCAAGATCAGCCAGGCGACAAATCCGCCTTGCGTGCCCCACGCGCCAATGTCCAGTGTGCCTTCCAGAACAAGGGCAAGCAGGCTAAGCAGAAGCGCGCCCGCTGTGGTTCGCGCCAACCGGGTCGGCCCGCGCCGCCAAACTGACCACGCGCTGGCTGCAGCCGTCAAGAGCAACGCCAAGTAGCCCACCAACCCCATCACGCCCAGGTCAACGCCAACTTGCAGGAAGAGGTTGTGCGCGTGCGGCGCAACGAATGTCAGGTCGCCCATCCAAAAATCTGCGTAGAGCTGCGGGCCAAGCACACCAAAACTGCCCGGCCCGATACCGGTCATACCGAAATCTTGCAGCATCGTCAGCGCCTGCGCCCAGACCATCTGGCGACCGAGCCAATCCGCCGCCAGAGCATGACGAGCCAACCAAAGCAAGAGACCGGCAGCCGAGGCGATGAGCAAAATCAGCAGCCAGCGCAGCCACGGTCCTTGGGCCTGGCGCCAGACGACCGCCAGCGCCATGCCGGCCAGCGCCAGCCATGCGGCCCGTGACTGGGTCAGTACCAAAATGGCCAGGGTCAACCCCATAATCACCAAACAAAACCAGCGCGACCATGTTTGCCGGCCATCCACCCATAGCACGCCGGGGATTGGCAGCAGTAAGACGAGCGTGGCCGCGGCCACGTTGGGATGCAGCGTGTCTACCAGGAGTGTCGGTAAGCGGCGATAGATCGCGTCGAGCGGCAAGATTTTGGCCGCCGGCCAACGTGTGCCAAACAGCGCGACCGCAGCCAGGCCAGCCAAGATCAGCGTACACATCCACAGGGCGAGCCGCAGACGTGCTGTGTCGGTGACCAACCCAAGCATGAGGTGAAAAACCAGCAACCCCAACGCCAGGCGCACCATGAACTCTGAGGCCAGTGCACGTTCGCTGCTGATCAGCCAGCCGCCGACAGCCGTCAGCATCACCAGGAGCAGCGGCCAGCGCAGCGGATGACGCCAGAGAGACATCAGGCTCCCTCGCTGGCCCCCGTCACGCTTGGCGCGGGCCTGGCTGCCTGCGCCTGTAGAAGCACGAACGCCAGGGCCAAGATCTCGCCCACAGCCAACGCCAGCGCCACGTTCAACAGCGTATGCGGTGTGGCATGGTCCGATGGCGGCAGCGCGGTGGACGCCAGGCGCACTTCGGTGCTGGTGGTTTCGCTGGCGATCGTCACCTCGGCTGCGCGCCGCGCCAACGCCGTGAAGCTCTCCCAGGCCACGTCGCGCGCATCGGTCAGCCGCCGCTGCGTGTCGGTTTGAGTTTCCAAATCGCTCTGCAGCGCATTGATTTGGGCCTGCATGGCCTGCACACCGGCCACCAGATCTTGACCGGCCGCCTCCTGGCTCAGCAGATCGGAGGCCTGCAGCACCAGCTTCTGTAAGGCCCCTACTTCCGTTTGCCAGGCGCGGCGTAGATCAGCCAGGCTGGCAGCCAAAACGCCCAGGCTGGAAAGGCGTTGGGCGGGCGATGCGGCGTCGCGCAGCTGCTCGATCGGAATCTGCAACTGCACGGGGATGATGGCGCCCGTGGTGAACGCGCTCACCTGCACCAACAGGCTGCTCAAGGCCGCCGCGCTGGCATCCGCGGCCTGATCCGCGCGCGCCTGGCCTTGTAAGGCTTCGATGTTGGCCAACAACAGGTCGAGCTTGTTCAGGTTGTCCAGGCGGCTTTGCAGGCGGGTCTCCAACGCTTTCACCTGCTGGCGCTGCAAGGTGTCGAGTACACTCTTCTTTTGGTCAATCTGGCGCTGCAGTTCATCAATGGGGCTGCTTTGTAGGAAGACAACCAGGGCTTGCTCAGCTTCCAGGTAGGTTTTCTGTGCGGCCGCGGCCTGCGCGGCGGCCTGCGCGGGCGGCTGCATGACCTGGCTGTAGAGCGCGTTGATGCGCTGCTCCGCCACCTGCGCCCACAGGTTGGCCAGGCGCGCGGCCTGCGCCGGGGTGTCGCCGCGCGCCGTCAAGTTGAGCACAGTGGCGCGTGCACTTGGCTGCAATCGCTCTTTCAGATCAGTCACTGAGTGGACGCTGGCGGGCAGATCGCCGCTGGCTTCTTGCCAGACCTGCCCGATCACATCGTCGCTCAGCAGCAGGCCAAGCAGCGTCTCGCGGCGGCCGCGATCATCCGACGAGGAAGTGCGCACCAGATCCTCATCGGATACGGTTTGCACGCGCGGATCGAGAGAAATGCTTGGTTTGACAAGCGTCATGATCAGACTGGACGTTGCGTCCCAACGCATGGGCAGGATGAACAGACTGACGAGGACCGCCGCCGCGGCGGCGGCCGCCGGCCCGATCAGCAAGAGACGCCAGGAACGACGCATGAGATGAACGAGTTCAGGAAAAGGCACAGACCATCACCCCTGATTTGTAGATTGGCCGCGGGCCTGCACGGATCGCCACGGATTGCTTGTTTTCATCCACGATTGACCGTTTACCGCACGCGCAGTTGAGACGAAGCGACGGCGGCGCTCAGGAGATCGCGCGCTGATGGCGCAGATCGGAAGAGCGTCGTGTAGGGAAAGAGTGTAGATCTCGGTGGTCG
>CAZEPA010000161.1:0-8444 GCA_964513955.1 uncultured Anaerolineae bacterium
AGCAACGATGGGCCGACGCTGCTCTTCAACATCCATATTTCATCGCAACGCACCAATCCCCTGGAATTCCCGGCCGACACCGACGGCCTGCCTGATGACTATGCGCGCAGTCTGTTCGCCATGTCGTCCGAGCTGCCGCCGTACATGCAGGAGATTGCCCAGCAGGAAGGTTACCCGGTCACCGCCAACACCCACGGCTTCGTCTTCAACGCCGACATGGTCGCGCTGATCCGCTTCCTGGACATCGGCACGCGGCCCAGCAATCTGCGCTGAGAGGTTCAATCACGTGCGCGCTGGCCCCGTGACTGCGTGGGCCAGCGCGCACGCGTTTTCAGGGAGTAAAAGCCGTGCAGGTGCTTCTTGATCACGTGGCGCTGCCCAAGGCCGGGAACAGCGCCAGCGACTATGAGGATGCAGCATTTCCATTGCAGGCGCCCATCACGCCGGTCACTCGCTTTCGGGTCGCCATCGCCGACGGCGCCACCGAAAGCTCGTTTGCCGCGCTGTGGGCGCGCCTGCTGGTGGAGGCGTTTGTGACCAAGCGGCTGCTCGTGCGCGGCCAGCGCGTGCTGGCGCAGCTTGCCTCCTTGCAGCAGACCTGGCAGCAGGCCGTTGCATCCAAACCGCTGCCCTGGTACGCCGAGGAGAAGCTGCGCACAGGCGCGTTCTGCGCCTTCCTGGGGCTGGAGCTGGCCGAAGGTCGGCGCGGCGCCACGTGGCAGGCGTGGGCTGTGGGCGACAGTTGCCTGGTTCAGGTGCGAGAGGACGCGGTGTTGGCTGCGTTTCCGCTGACCAGCGCAGATGACTTCAACAGCCGGCCGTTCTTGATTGGCAGTCAGACGCGTCACCACGCTGAGGCGGTTGGTGCGATGCGGCGTGCGCACGGAGTATGGCAGCCTGGCGACCGCTTCTTTCTGCTGACTGATGCCCTGGCCGCCTGGTTCCTGGCCGACCATGCAGCAGGCCGCCGCCCGGCCGCCACGCTTGAGGGGTTACTGGCAGCATCGGAGCCTGGTGCGCCGGCCGCGTGGCTGGCAGATCAGCGCAGCGCGCGCCAGGTCCGCAACGACGATACGACGTTGTTGCGCATTACACTGCAAGACAGGCCGGAAGACGCATGATCTGCATCTTGCGTGCTGTTTCTTAACCAAACGATGCCCACGCCCACCGCACCCATAGCCCCACAGCCGAACGAATACGATGAAGCTATTCAGAATCCGCGGCTGTGCTTCAGCGACCCTGAACTACGCGCGGGCGTCGTGGAAACGTATCCACCGGGACGCGGCATTCCTGGTATGCCGTGGCCGCGCAGCGGCTCCTTTGGTCAGGCCTATCACGTGCAGGTCAATGGCCGGCAATGGGGCGTCAAGTGCTTCACGCGGCTGCACGACGACCAGGAAGCGCGCTACCGCGCGATCTCTACCCATCTCAGAAGCGCCAATCTCCCGTACATGGTTGATTTCGACTTCCAGCCGGCCGGGATGCGCGTCAAGGGCAAAACGTACCCTTTGCTCAAGATGGCCTGGATTGACGGGGAGCCGTTGGACGACCACATTGAAAAACACCTGGCCCAGCCGGCCGCGCTGACCCGCCTGGCGGATCAGTGGCTGGCCCTGGTGGCGAACCTGCAAGTGCATGGCATTGCGCATGGAGACTTGCAGCATGGCAATATCCTGGTGGCCGGCAATGAGCTGCGCCTGATTGACTATGACGGCATGTTCGTGCCGGCTCTGCGTGGTCAGGCCAGCCACGAGATCGGTCATCGCAACTACCAACACCCCCAACGCACCGAACAGCAGTTTGACGAGGCGCTCGACCGCTTTTCTTCCTGGGTGATCTACCTCTCCTTGATCGCCTTGAGCATCGAACCAGATTTGTGGCGCCAGTTCGACGGCGGCGATGAAAAGCTGCTCTTCGATGCGGACGACTTCCGCGCCCCAGGGCGCTCGCCTGTGCTGCAGGCGCTGCGTGATTCGCGTAAGCCAGGGCTGCGCCCCGTGGCTGCGTTCATCAGTGAACTGGCGCGCGTGCCGCCTACCCACGTCCAGCCGCTGGATGGGCCGTTGGTGGCGCGCGCGATTCAGGATGCGCGATCCTCATGGATCAAAGAAAGCGTATCGCACGGAGTGGCGCCGGCGCCGGCCGGCGTCCTGAAGCCACAGCCGGTGAGCGCGGCGGCAAGCCTGGCGCCTGTCCCGCGTCGCGCGGCGGCGGGCGGCAGCAGTTGGCTGCGCGATCATCGCGCGCCCAACCAACGGCCGCCCAAGAAATGGCTGCCGGATAATCTGTGGCCCGAACGGTTGGGCGTTGGCCTGCAGATTGCCACCAGCGGCGCGCTGACCTACCTGGCGATTCTGGGCCTGATCGTGCCTGAATGGGTCATTTTGTGGTTTGCCTCGACCCTCGCCATGATGTCTCTGCTGCTGGCCTATCGTTATGTTTCGTTGCCTGCATTCCGTGAACGCTCCGACCTGCTGACCCAACGCGCGTTTCTCGACCGACAGCGCCGCCGCAGCGCCCAACGCGTGCGCAAACTGGAGTCACAGTGGGACGAACTGGCGCAGCGCGCCCAGACGTCGTTGACAAAACTAACCACAGAAGAGTCTGGCTTGAAAACACGCCAGGCCGCCCAACTGCAGACTGTGGACCGCGAGGTGCAATCACGTCAGGCCTATCAGTTGCAGAACTGGCTGCAGCAGAAGCGGCGCGAGGCCTTGGCCCAGGTACGCCTGGCTGATGAGGCCATTCCAAGCATTGGCCCGGAGATACTGAGGCGCCTGGCGGCGGCGGGCATCATCACCGCGGCGGATGTGGATTACGATCGGGTGCGCCAGGTGCGGGGTGTGGGAGACCAGCGTGCGCGTGAACTGGCGGCCTGGCGGCGTCAGGTTGATGCGCGCATTGCCCCCACCCTGCCCGCTGCTCTGCCGCCTGACCAGGTTGCACGGCTGCAACAGAAAGCGGCGAGCGAGCGTGAGCGCATCGAGAAACGCTATCGCAAACCACTGGCGCAGCTCAGCCAGAAGCGCGCGTCGCAAGAGATGCGTCATAGCGAGGAGCAGCAACGCCGTGTGCCCGAAATCCACAGTGAAAAACGCCACCATACCGACCTGGAACAGCGCCTGCAAGAAATCAACCATGACCTGACGGCCTACGAAGGCCTGCGCTTCTCCACCTTCGTGCGCCGCCTGCTGTTCTTGCGCGGTTAAGGGTATCTATTTCGCACCTTCGTGATGAAGCATAAGGAAGCGAACCGGTTCGCGCCAAGCCGGTTCGCTCTATCCAGGTGGCCCGACAATCAGATCAGGCGTCCGGCAGCGCAAAGATTCTTGTGGTGATTTCCTTCATCTTCTCGTTTTTCAACTTGCCTGCTTGATACTCAATCACGCTCTCGTCAACTGAAAACAGTGGAGCGACGACTACGTCGCCGTCTGCAAATAGGCCCATCATGCTTCATCCTCTTCGGGAGTATCCCAGTACTTGGCAAGTGAGCGCACAGATGCACGTTCCCACAACCGTTCATCCGTTTCATCATCCGTGACAATAGCTTTTGCCTCGGCTGTGGCAATAATTCTCTCTCTCAACATGAGAGCGAAATCCAGCAGTTGGGCGCGCTGAAACGTGGGCAAAGCACGTACGACATTCAAGAGTACCTGTTCGTAGCCTGTTGGCTGAATAGTTGATTGCATTTCGATAGCTCACCACATTTGCGAAGTTCGTGCCACACAGTAAATTCAGCTGACCTATAGATTCCAATTCGAACGAAGACTGCTATTGATTGAATTATGGGCGCCAAACCGCTGCGCGCAAGTTGACCGACGTGCGCCCCTATTTCCGAGCGCGGTGGCTGCGTTCGATCCTGATTGCCAAGCCCCTCCATTTCAAGTACAATACGCCCCGCTGATCTTTGATCTCTGGTCTCCGATCTCTGATCTCTGGTCTCTGACCTCAAGCCGAAGGAGAAACCCACAACCCAATGCTCACTCTATCCCAAATTCGTCAAGAACTCCCAGCGGTTCAACGCATGGCCTATCTCAACACCGGCTCGAATGGGCCGCTGCCGCAGCGCGCAGCCGCCGCCATGACTGCGGCCGCGGAGGCCGAACTGACCGAAGGGCGCCTCAGCATGGCCCATTGGATGACATCGGCCGAGTTGAAACGCAGCCTGCGCGAGGATTTTGCTGCGCTGATGCACGCGCCGGCCCTGAGTGTGGCGTTGGCGCACAACACCACCGAGGGGGTCAATCTGGCCCTGTGGGGGTTGAACTGGCAGGCCGGCGACGAAGTTATCACAACGACCCTGGAACATCCGGGCGTCACCGTGCCGCTGGCGCTCCTGCGCCAGCGCTTTGGCGTGACAGTTCGTTTTGCTGACGTAGGCCTGGGAGACGCCGACCGCGTGCTCGACGCGCTGTCCAGGGCTTTCACCTCGCGCACGCGCCTTGTCGCACTCTCGCATGTGAGCTACTCCAGCGGCGCACTCTTCCCGCTGGCTGAGATTGTTGAACTGGCTCACCGCCGCGGCGCGTGGGTGCTGGTGGACGCGGCGCAAAGCCTGGGCGCCATCCCCGTGGATGTGACGGCGCTGGGCGTTGATTTCTACGCTTGCTCCGGCCAGAAGTGGCTGTGTGGGCCTGAAGGCGCGGGCGCGCTCTACGTACATCCCGACCGCCTGGACGATCTACTGCCCACCTTCGGCGGCTACACCACGGTCCTGGCGCAGGATCACCGGGGCTGGATTGTGCCCCAGCCGGGCGCGGCCCGCTACGAAAGCATTACCTTCTATCCCCCCACCATCGCCGGCATGGCGGCTGCACTCCACTGGCTGCGTGAGGAGGTTGACTTTGATTTCATTTTCCGCAGCATCGCCGCCAACGCCCGGACGCTGCGCGACGCGTTGGCGCAGCTGCCCGGCGTGACGCTGCTCACGCCGCCAGGGCAGCTGGCCGGATTGGTCAATTTCGACCTGGAAGGCTGGTCGCCGCAGGCGTTGGCTGGTCTCAGCGACGCCGTGGGACAGGCTGGCTATGGCATTCGCACGATCCCGCACCCGCCCTTCGGCATGCGCGCGGCCACCGGTTTCTTCAACACGACCCACGAACTGCGGGGCCTGGCCTCGGAAATCGAGGCGTGGCTGATGAAGGGGCCAACCGCGGTTACGGTGCCGCCATTCGCTGCCGGCCTACCCGCGCAGTATGTCAAACCGAGCTAGCGCCCGCCGATGCTTTCTGCTGATCGGGTCTTGCTCGTGTTGGTTGAGCCGCAGGACGTGGTCAATGTCGGCGCCGTGATACGCGTGATGTTGAACTATGGGCTGCGTCAGCTGCGCGTGGTCAACCCGGCCGCTGCGCTTGACCCCGCGCGGCTGGACGACCTGGCGCATCGCAGTCAGGACATCATTGCTGCGCTCGAGGTGACCAGCACGCTGGACGAAGCGCTGGCGGACGCTACTTACGTCGTCGGCGCCACCGCGCGACCGCGTGCCGAGCCGATCGCCGTGCATACGCCGGCCGAGCTGGCGCCGGCCTTGGTGCTGCACATGCAGCGTGGACGCCTGGCGCTGGTCTTCGGCCCAGAATCGTCCGGCTTGACCAACGCGGCGCTCGATCGCTGCCATGCGCGGCTGACCATCCCTACCGCGCCGGATTATCGCTCACTCAACCTGGCGCAGGCGGTCTTAATCGTCTGCTATGAGCTGTGGCAGGCCAGTGACGACCCATCGCCAATGCCAGCCCTGGCGCCCCCGGCCAACGCCACGGCGCTGGCGGCCATGTTCGACGACTGGCAGCAGGCGCTGACAGCCATCGGCTTTCTGAAGACCGGCCAGGCGCCGGTGATTATGCGCCGGCTGCGGGACCTGGTTCAGCGCGCCGCGCCCAGCGCGGATGAAGCGCGCCTCCTGCATGCCGTCGCCCGAGAGATCAACAAATCTGCTCGCCGCTGAACCTGAAAAGGCTGTTTATGCAAGACAACGACATTCATGTCATCATGCCAGTGCTGCGCGCGGCCGTGGCCGCCTGGCAGATGCCCATCGTAGACGCCATGGCGCAGGAAGACGAAACCCCCTACAAGATCCTGATCGCGACCATGCTCAGCCTGCGCACGCAGGATACGACGACCGGCCCGGCCAGCCAGCGCCTGTTTGCCCTGGCTGACACCCCGGCCGCCATGGTCACTCTGAGCGCAGAAACCATTGAGAAAGCCATCTATCCGGTGGGTTTCTACAAAGTGAAGGCGCTCAATGTGCTGCAGGTTTCGCGGATCCTGCTCGAAACCACTGATGGCCGCGTGCCAGATACGATCGAAGCGTTGGTCAAGCTGCCTGGCGTCGGTCGCAAAGTCGCCAATCTGGTGTTGACGATGGGCTACGGGCTGCCCGGCATCTGCGTAGACACGCATGTTCATCGCATCACCAATCGCTGGGGGTATGTGCACACCAAGACTCCGGAACAGACCGAGTTTGCCTTGCGCGCCAAGCTGCCCCCCGCCTACTGGATCGAAATCAACGGCCATCTCGTCGCGTTGGGCCAGAACCTCTGCCATCCCACTTCCCCGCGCTGCAGCCAATGTCCGCTCAGCGGCTGGTGCGACCGAATTGGTGTGATGCGCAGTCGTTAGTGCGGCGCCATCCTCCTGGCGGCAGTGGGTCTTCTTGCCAAAACACCCTGGCTCGGTTATAATTTGCTTGGTCAAACGGGGCGTAGCGCAGCCCGGTAGCGCACTTGAATGGGGTTCAAGTGGTCGGAGGTTCAAATCCTCTCGCCCCGACCTGATGACAAGGCCGATGGTTGCACAGCCGTCGGCTTTTCGCTATCTATCGGACGCACCGGAAAGGCGGCATCTATGGAAGATGCCTCGATGCTTGGTCAAGCACCTGCAGAGATCGAACAGAATACGAATGGGTCGCACGTGCCCGCTGTTGTCCCGAATCAGACTAGCGATTTTCTGGAACGGGTTAAGGCGGGCATGTCTATTGCCGCCGACATCAGTCGCGCAGACATCGTGCTCTATCAGATGGCAGCCAACGAGCTGTTGGTGATTGCACACGCCATGCCCAGCTCAATCTCGTCGCTGTACCGTCAGTCTGCGTTGGGCCGCACCTACCATCGCCGCGAACGCCCCCTGGTGACCGAGGCGTTGAGCGCGGGAAAACATGGACGCCGGCAGCGGGATCTGCTCAATGGCGGCGCGCCCGTCGAAGAAGAAGTATGGCCGGTGATAGACAACAACGGCGTGGTCGTTGCGGCTTTTAGCGTTTTGACCAACCTGATCGAATGTGAGCGTCATCGTCGGCGCAAGCGCATTTTCCAAACCGCGGTCCGCTGGCTCAAGTGGATGGCGGTCCACGGCGAATTACGCGGCGCTGAGGAATTGTCCCCTTTCAAAGAATATGACGGCATCCTGTACATCAATGAAGAGGGGGTCATAGAATACCTCAGCGGCATCGCGACGAACCTCTATCGTCGCCTGGGCATCCTGGACGATCTGCGCGGCCGCAGCCTCAGTGGCCTGGAGACGAACGATGAAGCAGTCTGTGCGCGAGCTCTGCGCGTGCAGCGCTGCCTGGAAGAGACGGTCGAATTTGGCGATCACTATTGGGTGCACAAGGCCATTCCACTGCGCCAGGTGCGGCCGCGATGGCGCCAGCCAGAGACATGGTTCAATATCCACGCCCTGCCCCTTGCGCCAGCTGGCGTTTTCTTGCTGATTCATGACGCCACCGAGGCCCGTCACCGCGCCCAGGAATTGGAGGTCAAATCCGCGCTGATCAAGGAAGTGCACCACCGGGTGAAAAACAACCTGGCCTCGGTGGCGTCCCTGGTCAGAATGCAAGCGCGGCGCATCACCTCCGTGGAGGATGCCCTAACCGCGCTGGCCGACACCGAGGAGCGCATTCGCAGCGTGGCCATCATTCATGAGTTCCTGGCGCGCGACGAGGGCCGGCCCATCAACATGCGAGAAGTGTGCCAGCGCATCGTCGAAGAAGTAAAGCGGATTGAAGAAAAGCCAGGACAGGCGATCACCATCACGCTGACCGGCCCCAGCCTGTACCTTTCGAGTCGCCAGGCAACCGCCTGTTCGCTGGCAGTCAACGAGCTGATGTCCAATGCGATTGAACACAGCAGCGAGCCAGTCATGCGCGACGTGCTCGTGGATGTCGTGCTTGAAGATGGCGGTGATTTTGTGCGCCTTTCAGTCACCGATGATGGCCCAGGCCTGCCGCATGACTTCAACCTGGGCACCGCCCGCGGCCTGGGTCTGCAAATCGTGCGCACATTGGCTCAAGAGGACTTAAAAGGCAAGCTAGAAATTTATGGCAACGTCCCCAAGGGGACAACCGCCATGGTGGAGTTTCCAAAAGCGCCGCTGACTGAGGCTTGACACCTGGCTACGCCTCCATAAACCGTCAGTGGGAGAATCGTTCTTGTTCTGAAAAGGGAGAC
>CAZEPA010000162.1:0-8431 GCA_964513955.1 uncultured Anaerolineae bacterium
GTGCTACTGCGTGACCTGCCTGGCCTTTGCCCGCGATTGGACTGACCGCAAGAGCATCATCTGGGGCAAGCACGTCACCGGCCATGCCCGCGAATACGATTATAAAGACTTTACGGGCTTCGCTCAGATGTACGACTACGACGGCAAGCCCATGAATACATCCGCCAATTTTGGTCCGCCGTTCTATCCGCTGGAGTACATCCTGCGGGATGCGGTCGGCCCGGATGGTCAATACCACGGCGGCGTCGGCCACACCATCTCTACCATCCTGGACTACCCGTTCCTGACCGGCCGCTCGACGCAAGATTCGCGCCTCGTTGGGGAACTGATGATCGAAGTGCTGGAGAACGGCCTGCGCCGTTACGGCTGGTAAGCCGTCACGCGTAATCTAAATCCTACAAGGATGGCCGCCGGACCCTGTATGAACTGAACGATCAGTTTCTTCAGGTCAGGATTCGGCGGCTATCGCTTGTCTTCCCTAAGCATAATTCAGCGTTCCGCATGCCCAAGAGCGGTCCTTGCTCAAATGTCCCTCCCTGGCGCGACGCTGTCACGTTTCATGAGGCAATGTATGACACAAAAGACAGGGCGCTTCGCCATCATCGAGCAATTCCTGGCAGATGGGATGAACTTCATGTTTGGCAACCCGGGCACCGTGGAACAAGGCTTCCTCGATGCCCTGGCTGAATATCCCGCGATGAAGTATATCCTGACTTTGCAGGAAAGCGTGGCCGTGACCATGGCCGATGGCTACGCACGTGCGACGCAAAAGCCGACGTTGGTGCAACTGCACAGCACGCCAGGGGTTGGCAACGCCATTGGCGCGCTTTACCAGGCCAAACGCGGGCATTCTCCCCTGGTCGTCATCGGGGGGGATGCCGGCATCCGGTATCAGAACCTCGATGCGCAGATGGCTGGCGATTTGGTGGCAATGGCTGAACCGGTTACCAAATGGGCGACGATGGTGGTTGATCCCTCTTCGCTGCTGCGCGTGCTGCGCCGCGCCATCAAGATTGCGGCAACCCCGCCCATGGGGCCGGTGTATGTCTGTATTCCGCAGGACATCATTGATGCGCCCGTGGTCGAAGACGTGGTTCCCACGTTCATCCCCTCAACACGGTCCGCGCCCGACCAGGACTTGCTCAAAGAGGCCGCCGCGCGATTGGCTGCAGCCGCTAAACCCATGATCTTTGTGGGAGATGGGGTGGCCTATTCGGGCGCGCAGGACGAGCTGACGCGCGTGGCCGAACTGCTGGGCGCTGAGGTGTGGGAAGCGGATGCCGGCGAGGTCAACATTGACTACCGCCATCCCCTACACCAGGGCATGACCGGGCACATGTTTGGCTATGCCAGCCAGCCGATCATGGCCAAAGGCGACGCTAACCTGATTGTGGGCACCTACGTCCTGCCCGAAGTTTTCCCTGAACTGGGCGATATTTTTGCCCCCGGGGCGGCCGTCATTCACATTGATCTGAACGCGTATGAAATTGCCAAGACTCACCCGGTGACGCTGGGTATGGTAGCCGACCCCAAGCGCAGCCTCGCCATGCTGGCTGATATCTTGGCTGCCACGATGACGGCTGAGCAGAGGGCGCAAGCAGACGCGCGCACCGCCGCGATTGGCCAGGCCAAGGCGGCTAAAGAGGCCGCTAACCTGGCCCATGACCATGAGACGCGTGACAAGGTGCCGCTGACGATGGCGCGCTTCATGGCCGAGCTGGCGCCGCAGCTGCCGGCGGACACGATCGTTTTTGATGAAGCGCTGACCAGTTCACCGGCCGTTGTGCGCTATCACCCTCCTGCACGCACTGGTCAATACTTCCTGACGCGGGGCGGTTCCCTGGGGGTGGGCATCCCCGGCGCCCTGGGCGCGAAGCTCGCCAATCCTGACAAAACGGTCATCGGCTTCACCGGCGACGGCGGCTCGATGTACACGATTCAGGCGCTGTGGTCGGCTGCGCGGCACAACATCAACGCCAAGTTCATCATCTGTAACAACGGCTCGTACCGCCTGTTGCAGTTGAACATTGCAGCCTACTGGAAAGAACGCGACATTCCCGCGCATGATTTCCCGCTCAGCTTCGACCTTTCCCATCCGCCGCTCGGTTTTGTAGACATAGCGCGCGGCATGGGTGTGGCCGGGGTACGCGTGGAAAAACCGTGGGAGATCGGCCCGGCCATTACGCAGATGTTGGTGCATCCCGGGCCTTTTCTGATTGACCTGGTGCTCGAAGGGGACACACACCCAGAGCGCGTGGGCCATACGTGCGGGCAGTAAATCAAAAAGGAGACAAATAATTCGTTATGAGTGCACCATTGCAGTTAGATGAAATCAGACGCCTTGTGGCCGCGTGGTACCGGGCGCTTGACAACCATGACCCAATCGAAGATGTCTATCCGCTGTTGAGCGAATCGGACTTGAACATGCAGTTCCCGGATGGCGACATTCGTGATTATGCTTCATTCAAGACATGGTACGACCGCGTGACCAACCTCTTCTTCGACGAAAATCATTACGTCCAGACCGTGGACGCCCAGATCCATGGCGACGAGGCGGTGGTGGATGTCGTGGTTGGTTGGCAGGCGAGCTGGTGGGAAGCGCCGGCCGCAAAGAGCAAACGCGTCTCGATGGATGCGACCCAACGCTGGACGGTGCGCCGGTCAGATAAGAATCGCTTCGGTTTGCAAATTGTCGCCTACAACGCCACGGTGAAGCCGTTCGCGTACGCGCCAGGGTTTGCACGACTCTAGCCGGGCGCGCACCCATCCTGGCGGCCTACGGGTCGCCAGGATGAGCCTTGCCCGGTTCGTTGTTCATGATCTCTGTGAACGAGCTGTAAATGAGAGGAACCGAATCCATGCACGTGTCAATGACCATTAACCAAAAGCCCCATGAGGGGGATGTGGAGCCGCGTATGCTCCTCGTTGATTTTCTGCGCGACGACCTGGGGCTGACCGGGACGAAGGTAGGCTGTGATACCGGCCAGTGCGGTAGTTGCACCATCATGCTGAACGGCGTTTCGGTGAAGAGCTGCACTATGCTTGCCGTGCAGGCCGAAGGCGCCGACATCAACACCATCGAAGGCTCTGCGCATGGCGGCACACTGACCACGCTGCAGGAAGGTTTCTGGGAGCGCCATGGCCTGCAATGCGGTTTTTGCACGCCAGGCATGGTCATGTCATTGACTGACCTGCTGCAGCATAATCCGCGCCCAACCGAAGCAGAGATTCGGCGCGGCCTTGAAGGCAATCTCTGCCGTTGCACCGGTTACCAAAATGTGATCAAAGCCGTGCAGTACGCGGTTGAGAAGTCGAACAGCCTGGTGCACATGATTATTGACACGCCAGGCAAAGCCTTTTATGAGCGCCAGGTGCGTTACTTGATCGGCGGCAACCCCGACGCTTTGGTCGAAGACAACTATCATGAGGACGCCGTCGTCGCCTCGTTCGACTGGACCGTACGCGGCCATGCCGCCCTCAAAGAGCATTTCCGCAACTACATGCGCTGGGTGCAGATCAAAGAAGTGGTCACGACCGATAAATTCACAGAGACGGAGACGTCGGTCTCATTTGAGGCCACTGTACGCACCAATCGAGGGATTGCGCGCATTTACGATGTTTTCATGCTGAAGGACGGTAAGGTCAGCTATCATTTCACCGGCGTCAAGTAGCGTTGCCCGGAAAACGAATCAAGTGGCAGAAGAGTAGTCAGTAGGGAAGGCGGTAAAGATACGATGCCCGGTTCATTTCAGCTATCAGTACAGCGCGGCCAGATGGTCGGCGAGTGTTTCGAGATTGAACAGGCCACAGTCATCATTGGGCGTGATCCGGCTTGTGATTTTGTGGTAACCGACCCTCTCGTTTCGCGTCGGCATGCCCAGGTGACCAAGGCGAACGATACGTACACGATTCAGGATTTGGGCAGCACAAATCGCACCTTTGTCAATGGTGTTCAAGTGACGGCGCCGGTGGTTCTAAAACAAGGTGATTTGATTGACTTGGGCAAAAACATAACCTTGTGCTTTGAACCCACCGATGGGGCCAATGTCACCTTGTTGGCGATTGACAAGGCCAGGAAGGCCGCTCATGTGGCCGAAATCACCAATGATGCCTATTTCCAGGACCTGCAAAAGATGGCCAGGCAGATTCGGCGCGGCAAGGGATCGAGCTGACGGGCGAAAGGGGATACACGACAATGAGTGATTCGTATCGGCTGGTTGTGCAAGAGGGCATTGCGGCCGGCAAGGTCTTTGAATTGAAGGACGACGCGGTTACCATCGGACGGGACCTGGCGAACGATATCGTGCTGATTGATACCGAAGTGTCACGTCGCCATGCGCGCTTGGCGCGCGCAGAGGACGGTTACACGATCGAAGATTTGAACAGCACCAACGGCACCAGCGTGAATCAGACTCGCGTCATCGGCATGGTGCATTTAAGCCCCGGCGACACCATCTCCTTGGGCAAAACGGTCAAGATGGGCTACGAAAACGTGGCCGCTGTGGATGAGCATGCCACGGTGATCATTCAGTCGGGCACTACCATGCTTTGGGAGTCAGGTATTCGGTCGCAAGAGGCGAAAGCCGCCGCGGCGGCGCAGGCGCCTCCCGCGGAGCACACGCCCGCGCCGATGCCCGCGATGCGGGAAACGGCGCCCGCCGTCGCGCCAGTCACCGCCCCGGTCAGGACAGCCGGCAGCAACGGCGCCAATGCACCCGCGGCCGCAGTGGCCGACGCCGAAAAGGCCGCCCCGCGCACGGGTAAGACTTTGGGCGCACGCCTCAAACGCAAGGAAGATCCGGAGATGCTGCGCGGCGAGGCCAAATTCACCGCGGACCTCACGTTGCCCGGCATGCTCCATATGGCCAGTCTGCGCAGCGAGTATGCGCATGCGCGCATCAAGAGCATTGACACCAGCGCCGCGCTGAAGATGCCCGGCGTGGTGCGCGTGTTGACCGGTGCTGACATTGAGAATAAGATGATGCCCCTGCCCTGCGTGTGGATACCGGGCGGTGTGGAGAGCCATTTCCCCTCACATCCCTTTGGCGTGCCCGGCGCCGGGAATGTCCTCGCCACCGATCGTGTACGGTACACCGGCGACCCGGTGGCGGCTGTGGTGGCCGAAACACGCTACCAGGCCTACGATGCGCTTTCTGCCATCAAGGTGGATTATCACCCGTTGCCAGTCGTGGTGGATGCTGAAGAGGCGTTGAAACCGGGCGCGCCGCAGTTGCATGACGAAGTGGCGAACAACTTGAACGCCTACATTCCGTATGGCAACAAAGAGGCGGCTGAGCGCGCTATCGCCGAGGCGGAAGTCAAGGTTTCCCTGTCTATTCGTAACCAGCGCACTATCAACAGCCCGATTGAACCACGCGCCGCGATCGGCGAGTATGACCCCGGAACCGGCGAATTCACGCTGCGTGCTTCCACTCAGTCGCCGCACGATCATCGTCTCTTGTTGGCGTTGATGATTCTGGGGGTCCCGTTCAATAAAGTGCGCGTCATCGCTCCGCAGATCGGCGGCAGCTTTGGCACCAAGGGCTATGTCTATGCGGACATGCCGCTCGTGCTTTACCTGGCGCGTGAGTTGGGACGTCCCATCAAATGGGTGGATACGCGCAGCGGACTGATGCGTTCCACGGTGCAAGGCCGCGACCAGAAGATGTACGCCACCCTGGCCGGCACGCGTGATGGCAAGATCACGGGACTGCGCTGCACCAGCTACGCCAACCTGGGCGCCTATCCGTCTACCATCGGCCCGGGCGTGGCTACGGCCATGGTCGGGCGCAATGTGACCAGCGTCTACGATATTCCCAACCCGTTCTGTGAAGTGTACGCCGTGTTCACCAACGTCGTTTCACTCGGCGCGCAGCGGGGATCAGGCCGGGCCGAGACGACTTTCATGATCGAACGCCTGATTGACCGCTTTGCCCAGGAAATCGGCATGGATCCGGCCGAAGTGCGACGTAAGAACCTCATCCAGGCCGATCAACTGCCCTTCGACAACCGCATGGGCTGGATGTACGATTCGGGCGACTATCCTACGTCGCTGGAAAAGGTGCTGACCATGGCCAATTATGCCGACACGGCCGCACGACGCCAGGACGCCCGGCAGCGCGGCAAGCGCTACGGCATTGGCATGGCGCCCTTCATTGCGGTCAGCGGCGTCGGCCCCTCCTCCCGCATGGCGAAGGAAGGCATGTTGGGCGGCACCTGGGAAAGCGCGAACATCAAGGTGCACCCCACCGGCGAGGTAAGCGTCATCATCGGCTCCAAGCCGCACGGGCAGGCGCATGAGACCACCTTTGCCCAGATCGTGGGCGAAGTGCTGGGCATTGACATCAGCCAGATCGAAATCTTGCACTCTGACACCAAGCGCGCTCCGTTTGGACAGGGCAGCTACGGCAGTCGCTCCTTCAGCGTTGGCGGCGCGGCGACCATGAAGGCGGCCAAAGAAATCAGAGACAAGGTCATCAAGATGGCCGCCCACATGTTCAAGGTGCCCGAAGCCGAAGTTGTCTACGAGGATGGCAAGGCTTATCCCAAGGGCAACCCGGAGAAGAAGCAGACCCTGCAAGAGATTGCGCTGGCGTTGTGGTACGGTTGGGACATGCCGCCAGGCATGGACCCGAACCTGGAGGTTACCACTTTCCTCGATCCGCCCGGCTTCAACTTCCCCTACGGCGCCCAGGTGGCCGAGGTGGAAATTGACGAGCAGACCGGTCAGGTACAGGTGACGCGCTTCTTCAGTGTGCATGACGTGGGCACGATGGGCAACGCCATGGTCCTCGACGGTCAGGTGCACGGCGGGATCACGCATGGCCTGGGCCAGGCGCTGTTTGAGCAGGCTGTGTACACCCATGAAGGCCAGCTGTTGACGTCGAATCTGACGGAATACCCGCTGCCGCGCGCCACGCAGCTGCCCAACTTCGAGGTGGGCAGCATGGTCACGCCAACGCCGCACACCGATTTGGGCGCCAAGGGGGCCGGCGAGATCGGCACCGTCGGGGCGGCCGCGGCCGTGGCCAATGCCGTCTGTAATGCCCTGGCCGACCTGGGGATTCAGCATTTGGAGATGCCGTTCACACCGGAGACAGTCTGGCGTGCGATGCGTGACGCCCAGGCCGCCGGCAGTCAGCGACGGGCATGAGCATTCCGCATCAAGGTCCAAAGACTGGGGAGAACGGCGTCGGACGCCCACTCTCACCCGTTGCAGCAGGAGCATAAACGTATGATTCCAGCTTCTTTTGATTACGCAGCTCCCTCCAACCTGGAGGAGGCCATCGCTTTACTGCAGGCGCACCGCGGAGCCAGGATTCTGGCCGGTGGGCATGACCTGTTGACCCAGATGAAATTGCGTCACGCCGCGCCGCCGATGCTGATTGATCTGCGCGCGATTCGCGGCTTGCGCGGGATCACGACGATGAGCAACCCTGATACCCTACAGATTGGAGCCATGACCACTTGCACCGAACTTGCGCTGCATCCCGAGGTGCGGGCGCGCGCCACGGCCCTGGCCGAAGCCGCGGACAGCATCGGCGATATGCAGGTGCGCAACGCTTCGACCATCGGCGGCAATCTGGCTTTTGGCGATCCAGCCGCGGATTTGCCGGCCGCGCTGCTGGCGCTCGATGCAGTCATCTTGACCCAAGGCGCGCATGGGCCGCGCAATATCCCGGCCGATCAGTTCTTTGTCGGTTCGTTCCGCACCGTGCTCGATAGCGATGAAGTGATCACGGCGGTGCATATTCCGCTGCAGAAGATCGGGCACCGCAGCGCATATGAGAAATTCAAGAACCCGGCTAACGGCTATCCGATCGTGGGTGTGGCCGCCAGCCTGGTGCTGCGGGAAGGCGGCGCGGTTGTGAGCTGCAGACTGGGCCTGACCGGCAGCGAGGCGCATCCTCAGCGCCTGTATCAAGCCGAAGACGCGCTCCAAGGCAAAAACGCGAGCGCGGCCGCGTTCACGGCCGCAATCAGCCAGGGCATGGCCGGCTTGAAGGGCCGTACTGATTTGTACGCGTCGGGTGAGTATCGTGTTCACCTGGCCGCGATCCTGGCCGAACGGGCGCTGGCGCGTGCCCAGGCCGGTTGAACCGCAGCGCAATTCGTCAATTTCGTAACCGAAAACGATTCACACGTTCTTACATTTGATCAAAGGAGAAAGTATCATGTCTGATGCCGTTACGATTGGTCGCCGTTTCTTTGAGGAGTTGCTTGGCAAGGGCGACGCCAGTGTCGCTGATGAAATTCTTGCTGACGATGTGGTGATGTACCACCCCAGCAGCCCGACGCCGGTCACGCCGCGGGCGGCTGTGCAGGGTTTCCTGGGCGCGTTTCGCGGCGGGTTCCCTGACATGCGCATGACGGTTGAAGATGCGTTTGGCTCGGGTGAAAAGGCCGCGGTGCGCTGGCATATGCAGGGCAC
>CAZEPA010000163.1:0-8412 GCA_964513955.1 uncultured Anaerolineae bacterium
GGCCGTCAGCGTCAAGGGTATCAGTGTGGTGCGCGTGGTGGGCGGCAAGATTGTCGAGGACTGGGTGAGCGAGGATACCATGGGTTTGATGCAGCAGCTGGGCATCATTCCGCCGATGGGGTAATGCGCTCTTGGCCTGGGCGCCCGCCCTCGGGCGGGCGCCCAGGCGCACCGTTGCAAGGAGTATTGGTACATGGCAACAGAAAAATACGATTATATCATAGTAGGCGCTGGGGCCAGTGGGTGCGTCATTGCCAATCGGCTGAGCGCCAATCCGGCCTTGAAGATTTTGATTCTGGAAGCCGGCGCTGTGGATGCTCATCCTGGCATCCACGCATTGGGCGGGTTCGTTCCGCTGTGGGGATCCGATTATGATTGGAAGTTTGCCACCGAGACGCAAAAGGGCATGGGCGGGCGCCAAATCATCATCAACCAGGGTCGTGTGATTGGCGGCGGCACCTCAATCAACGCCATGATGTACGTGCGCGGCAATCGCCGCAACTACGATCAGTGGAACGCGATGGGCGCAGATGGCTGGAGTTTCGATGACGTGCTGCCCTATTACAAACGCATCGAGGATTACGAGGGCGGCGCATCCGAGTATCACGGCGTGGGCGGTCCCCTTAAGGTTCGTGATTGCCCTGACCCGGCGATGCGCTCGGAACCCTTCCAGATCGGCGCAACCGAACTGGGCTACGATGGTCCCAACTGGGACAACAACGGCGCGCGTCAGGAGAACGGTGCCGGTTACTTGCAGTTCCATGTGGACGAGCAGGGCAATCGCGCCAGCGCGGCCACTGCATACCTGGCGCCTGCCATGAAACGGCCCAATTTGACGGTGCGAACCGAAGCCGAAGTGACGCGCGTCCTCTTCAGCGGCGCACGCGCCAGCGGTGTGGAGTATGTCAGCCAAGGGCAAACCGTGCAGGTGGAAGCGGAACGCGAGGTGATCCTGAGCGCCGGCGCTTTCCTGTCGCCCAAGCTGCTGCTGCTCTCTGGCATCGGCCCGGCTGATCATCTGCAATCCCTCGGCCTGAACGTCCTGGTTGACCTACCCGGCGTCGGGCAGAATTTGCAGGATCATGTGCAGCTGCCGGTGGTTTTTCGTTCGCTGGTGGATCTGCCTCAGCCCGACTTGCTGACCGGCAATGTGCTGTTTGTGCGCACCCGCGCAGGCATGGACGCCGCGCCGCCCGATCTGCAGATGAACTACACCCCGGCGGTGCCCAAGGCGCTGTCGTCGGTGTTGAATTTTGGCGTCCCTGCCAGCATCTTCCTGCCGATCCTGGTGCAGCCGTACAGCATTGGCGAGGTGCGGCTGCGTTCAGCCAATCCGCTCGATGCGCCCTCCATCAACCCCAACTATCTGCAGCAAGAGGCAGATGTGCAGGTGCTGGTGGCTGCGGTCAAGCTGGCGCGCGAGATCGCCAACACCAAGGCCTTTGCCGGCTTGAACGGCGGCGAAATCGTGCCTGGTCCGGACGCTGACCTGGTAGCTTTCATTCGGGCGCAAAGCTCGACCCTGTGGCACCCGGCCGGCACCTGCAAGATCGGCTATGATGCGCGCGCTGTCGTTGATCCATCCCTGCGTGTTTACGGTGTGCAGGGCTTGCGCGTGGCCGATGCATCAGTCATGCCCACCGTTACGAGCGGCAATACGGTCGCGGCTTGTTTCTTGATCGGCGAAAAAGCGGCCGACATGATTCTGAGCGCCTGAGCCACGCGCCAGCCATTGGTATGGCCGTCAGCCACAAATTTTTGGAGGTAACCTTTATGAAGAACGTGCCGGACACCGCTCTGGGCCGCATGTATCGCGAGCATATTCAACTGATCCTGGACAAGGACATTGACGCCTTGCTCGATCAGTATACCGATGACTGCCTGCTCATCAGCAGCTTCATGAAAACACCGCTCTACTATCGCGGCAAAGAGCAGTTGCGTGAGCACATGCAGGGAATTCTGGGCATCGAGGGTCTGGAGAGCGATATCGCGTTCTGGGCCGAGACCGAGAATCCGCAAACGCTGATGATCGTCGAAGCGATCCAGATGACGGCGGGCGGTCAGAAAGCCGACATGCGTTTCGCCGACAGTTGGGTGCTGCGTGATGGCAAGATCATGATCCATTTTGCCGGCATGACTCAGTATCCGGATGGTTCAGTCGCCTGACGTCAGGCTGCGGCGAACAAGGATAGACTTCCGAAGCCTCGTTGGCTTCGGAAGTCCAGAAAAAGAGGTAGGTATGGGTTTACAAGGCAAGAAAATTGGCGTCTTGATCGAAGGCGACTTTTACGAAAAAGAAATCTTCTATTATGAGCATCGTTTTCCCGAAGATGGAATAGAACTGCATTTTCTCAGTCGTTTGTGGGGTCAGCCGTCGCTCACCTTCCTCGGTCACGAGTATCGAGCGCCCTTTGTCTGCTTCGAGAGCTTTGAGAACATGAGCGATGACGAACTGCGCAGTTACGATGCCATCATCGTGCCCTCAGGCATGGTGTCGGATCGCTTGCGCTACACGGAAGATGTCAACAAGCTGCCGCCGGCCACGGTCTTCATCCAACGCGCGTTTGCCGAAAAGAGCATTATCAAGGGCATTATCTGTCACGGCATGTGGCTGCTGGCGCCCGTGCCAGAGCTGGTGCGTGGACGACCGGTCGTGGTGCATAACAACCTGCATGGCGATGCGGTGAACATGGGCGCCCTCTATACCGACCAGGACGTGGTGGTGGATGGCGATCTGGTGACGGGGCGCACCGGCGGTCATTGCCACCTGTTTGCGCGCCAGATCATTGACATGCTGGCGGCGCGCTAACGCGTCGTGACTCTCAGACACGTGAAAAAGGGAGAAACAATGTTCCATCACATGGCTATTGCCTGTCAAGATATGGCTGCCATTGAGCGATTCTACAGCCGCTACTTTGGCTTTACGCGCGGGCGCGTCCTTCCCGTCGGCGACACGCAGATCATCTTCCTGAAGGCTGGCGACGCCTATTTGGAGTTGTTCCAGGCCAAAGAAACGTCGCCCCTGCCGCCCAACGAAACGGATGGGCCGTGGTTTCCAACCTGGCGCCATATTGCGTTCAAGGTAGAGAATGTGGATGCCAAGCTGGCCGAGATGGGCGACGCCGCGCGAATTACGTTGGGGCCATTTGACTTCGATGCCTTCATTCCGGGTTGGCGCACCGTTTGGGTGGCCGATCCAGAAGGCAACATCGTCGAAATTACGCAGGGGTACGTTGACGATCCAAACCCGGCGCCGTTCCCAGGCTAAGGACAGGTCTTGCGTCGCCGCTGCGACGACCAGGACGCTTGTTCGGTGGACCGAGAGTAACCAGAGACGATGACCGATACACAGATGAGCAACACAGAGCACGAGACGCCGCGCAAACATGCGACCAAACATCACAGTGCGCCTGGCAACGAGCGCATTGGTTCTTTTAGCGACGGCGTTTTCTCGATCGCCATCACGCTGCTCGTGCTCGAAGTGAAGGTGCCAGACCATGTCACCGGCGGCCTGATTTCGGCGGTGCCGGAAGTCTTACCGAAGTTTCTAGCCCATGTCGTTAGTTTCGCCGTCTTGGGCATCTACTGGGTGGGGCATCACAACATGTTCCTCCACATCAGGCGCCACGATCGCTGGCTGTTGTGGATGAACATACTCTTTCTGATGTTCGTCGCTTCCATGCCGTTTGCCGCCGCCCTGATCATACGTTACCCAGACGATGAACTGGCCCTTGTCTTTTATGCCTTGATGTTGATCGGCGCCGGCGTATCTCTTAATCTGACCTGGCGTTACGCCACGGAACGCCGGCGACTGGTGCCAGCCGAGTTGGACGACGACTTGATTGCGTTCGTCAACCGACGACAACTGATGGCGCCGATTGTCTACTTAGTCGCCCTTTTGGTTTCGTTTCTCAACCTAAATGCGGCCAAATTGTTTTTCATTCTGGTTCCCCTGCTCTACATTGTTCCCAGCCCTTTGGATCAGTTTCATCACAAACAATTGGCCGATACTGAATAACGTGGCATCAACCACCACAAAATGCACGCTTACCGTAGGTTAGCGCCTGCGGCATGACAGCGCCATACGCAGCAAATTGAATCACAGGAGAGTGACAGATGGATAAGTTGAAGTTTACCTTCTCGGATACCATTGCCGGCTATGTGACCCAGTATGACCGCACACTGGACACCTACACGGTGCGCACCAGCGGCGGCGTCACCTACGACATCAAGCTGAAGAGCAACACCTATGCCTTGCTCACGCGCAACTTGGGCGATCCCTACCAGGATTGCACAGGGCAGATGCGCGACATGCTGGTGCCCGACCGTCATGTGTTCACCTATGGCATCTTTTATCCCCAAGGCGATGGCTATGTCATCGAAGCTCAGTTCCTCGTCTTCCCCGGCCGTCGGGCGGGCGAATTCGTTTTCGAGCGCCAGGACTGGTGGGTGCACCAGATTGGGGAGCTGGGTAAGTTCTACGCGCGCGCCCAGTTTGGCGATGCGCCGATTGACTACAAGGACTACCGCACGAACATCACTCTAACCGGCGAAAAGGCAGCCGACCGCTATCGCCAGGAAACGGACACGATCTCCCGCCTGGTCTACGGTTTTGCCACGGCGTACATGCTTACCGGCAATGACCGCTTCCTGGAAGGCGCGGAGCGCGGCACGGAATACCTGCGCGACCATATGCGCTTTTACGACCGTGATGAGAATATCGTCTACTGGTACCACGGCATTGATGTAGAAGGACGCCGCGAGAAAAAGGTCTTTGCTTCTGAATTCGGCGACGACTTCGACGCCATTCCCGCGTACGAGCAAATCTACGCGCTGGCAGGCCCCATTCAGACTTACCGTGTGTCGGGTGATCCGCGCATCCTCCGTGACGCCGAGCTGACCGTTGACCTGTTCGATCGCTTCTTCCTGGATCGTGAGAAGGGCGGCTATTTCTCCCATCTTGATCCGATCACGCTGGATGCACGCAGCGAGGCGCTTGGCCCTAACCGCGGCAAGAAGAACTGGAACTCCGTGGGCGACCATGCGCCGGCCTATCTGATCAACCTGTGGCTGGCAACGGGCGAAGAGCGCTATGGCAAGATGCTCGAATACACTTTCGACACCATTACCGCTCACTTCCCAGACTACGATCACAGCCCCTTCGTGCAGGAGAAGTTCTACGAAGATTGGTCGCACGACTCCACGCACATGTGGCAGCAGAACCGCGGCGTGGTGGGGCACAATCTCAAGATCGCCTGGAACTTGCTGCGCATGTACGGCTCAGCGCCCAAGCCAGAGTATGAAGCCTTTGCGCGTAAAATTGCGGCAATCATGCCCTCTGTCGGCGGCGATCAGCAGCGCGGCGGTTGGTATGACGTGATGGAGCGCAACCGGGCGCCCGGCGAAGACCTGCACCGCTTTGCTTTCCATGATCGCAAGGCCTGGTGGCAGCAGGAGCAGGGCATCCTGGCCTACTTGATTCTGCATGGTGTGCTGGGCGACGAGGAATACCTGCGCATTGCCCGCGAATCGTCGGCCTTCTATAACGCCTTCTTCCTGGATCATGATGATGGCGCGGTCTACTTCAATGTGCTGGCCAGCGGTGTGCCTTACCTGATGGGCACCGAGCGCCTCAAGGGCAGCCATTCGATGAGCGGGTATCATTCGTTCGAGCTGTGCTACCTGGCCCAGGTCTATACCAACTTGCTCATCACCAAGCAGCCGCTGACGCTGTACTTCAAGCCGCTGCCGGGTGGGTTCAAGGACAACATCCTGCGCGTCTCGCCCGACATCCTGCCCCCCAACAGCATTACCATCAGCGAAGTATGGATTGATGACGAGCCCTACAGCAATTTCGATGCTCAGGGGCTGACCGTGAAGCTGCCGGAATCGAAAGATCGCCTGCGCGTGCGCGTGACGGTGCA
This sequence comes from uncultured Anaerolineae bacterium, assembly GCA_964513955.1. Lineage (GTDB taxonomy): Bacteria > Chloroflexota > Anaerolineae > SSC4 > Amarolineaceae > Amarolinea. Next base: position 5,925 of record CAZEPA010000163.1, read on the forward strand.
GCCCACGAAGTGACCGGTAGGAGCCAGGCGCGCGGGGCTGGGGGCGATGCTTCTTTTCCCACCAGGATCATCGTCTCTAGGCTCCGCCTGGCTCGACAGCCCGGCGGCGCATTCCACCAGGTTGCGCCGCCGGGAGGCTTAGGAAAGGAATAACTTTCATGGAAATAAACGTTCAGAGCGAGAAGTCCATCCAAATTATTGACATAAATGGTGAAGTGGACGGCAATACCGCGCCCCAGGTGCAGGCGCAAATTATGCAGGCAGCCGAATCAAATCCGCGCCTTGTCCTGGACATGAGCCACGTGCCCTACATGTCAAGCGCTGGTTTGCGCATGCTGCTGGCAACCTACCGCAACGTGGTGGGGCATGGCGGTCATGTCGTCTTGGTTGGGCTGGTGGAAGAAATCAAAGACACCATGGAGATGACCGGCTTCCTCGACTTCTTTGCCCACTTCGACACATTGGCCGAAGGCCTCGCAGCCCTTGCGTAGCCGTTTACAAGGAGTTATCTATGGACCGAGTTGATGCATACCCGACCCACGAACATCAGGGGTACAAGCTGCGCACCGGAAAGGCCTTTCCCTTTGGGGCCACGTTTGTGCCAGGCGGGGTCAATTTCTCAGTTTTTTCCAGCCATGCCACCAATTGCACCCTGGTGCTGTTTGAAAAGGGCGCTGCTCAGCCGTTGGTTGAAATTCCCTTTCCCGACGAGTTTCGTATTGGCAACGTCTATGCCATGATCGTTTTCGGCCTTGATTACGAAAACATCGAGTATGGCTACCGTATGGAGGGACCATTTGATCCGCCCAATGGACATTGGTTCGATAAGTCCAAGATTCTGCTCGACCCCTACGCCAAAGCCATCGGTGGTCGTGACGTGTGGGGCACGCCCCCCAATTGGAACGACATCTACCGCTATCGGGGACGCCTGGTCTTTGATGACTTCGACTGGGACAACGACCGCCCGGTTGAGATTCCCACCGAAAACCTGGTCATCTACGAGATGCACGTGCGCGGGTTCACCCGCCATCCCTCCTCTGGGGTGAAATTTCCGGGCACCTTTGCCGGTATCCGCCAGAAGATTCCTTATCTCAAGGAACTCGGCGTCAACTGCGTTGAACTGCTTCCCATCTACGAATTTGACGAGTTTGAAGGCAGCAGTGCGGATCCAGTGACCGGCGAGCTGCGTGTGGGCAACTATTGGGGCTACAGCACTGTCGGCTTCTTTGCGCCGAAATCCGCCTTTGCGGCTACCGGCAAGATGGGCATGCAGGTGGATGAGTTCAAGGCGCTGGTCAAAGAGTTTCATCGCCACGGCATCGAAGTGATGCTGGACGTCGTCTTCAATCATACGGCCGAAGGCAACGAAAACGGACCTTCCATTTCGTTCCGCGGCATTGACAACAAGACCTATTACATGCTTACGCCCGAAGGCTATTACTTTAACTTCACCGGCACCGGCAACACCCTCAACTGCAACAACCCGGTCGTGCGCAACATGGTGCTGGACTGCCTGCGCTACTGGGCGGCCGAATATCACATTGATGGCTTCCGTTTCGACTTAGCCGCAGTGCTCGGACGCGCGCCTTCGGGCGCGCCGTTGTCCAACCCGCCGCTGCTGGAAACCCTGGCTTATGACCCGATTCTCGCCAAATGCAAGCTGATCGCGGAAGCCTGGGATGCGGGCGGCCTCTACCAGGTTGGCTCATTTCCTGCCTACGGCCGTTGGGCTGAATGGAATGGCAAGTTTCGCGACGATGTACGCAAGTTCGTCAAAGGCGAGGCGGGGTTGGTGGGCGCTATCTCGCAGCGCGTGCAAGGCTCGCCTGACCTGTATCTCTCGCGCGGCCCCACGGCTTCGATCAACTTCATCACCGCGCATGATGGCTTTACCTTGAACGACCTGGTGTCCTACAACGAAAAGCACAATTGGGCCAACGGCGAAGAGAATCGAGACGGCGCCAACGACAATGAGAGTTGGAACTGCGGATGGGAAGGCTCGACGGACGACGAAGGGATCAACAGCCTGCGTCGTCGCCAAATGAAGAATTTTGCTGCCATCCTGATGATGAGCCAGGGCGTGCCCATGATCCTGATGGGCGATGAAGTGGCGCGCACGCAGCATGGCAACAACAACACGTATCGCCAGGATAACGAAACCAACTGGTTTGATTGGAACCTGGTGCAGCAGAACAGCGGCCAGCTGCGTTTTTTCAGTCAGATGATTGCATTTCGACAAGCACACCCCATCTTGCGAAACCGCTGGCACCTGCGCAACCAGGATTACCTGGGCACCGGTTATGCCGATATCACCTGGCATGGCACGCAAGCGTGGAATGCGGATTGGTCCGACAGCAATCGCACCCTGGCTTTCATGCTCAACGGCCGCTATGCGCAGGGCGGCCAGGCCGCAGATGATTTTATCTACATGGCGTTGAACATGCACTGGGACGCTCATCACTTTGAGCTGCCCCGCCTGCCTGATGGC
>CAZEPA010000164.1:0-3107 GCA_964513955.1 uncultured Anaerolineae bacterium
GTGCAGGTGGAAGAACGCAATGCCAAGAGCCAGGGCGACATGGCCGCAATCGGCGTGTCATGGTACAAAAAACATCGCATTTACCGGTTGGGGATTGCAGATTAAAGATTTTGAGATTAAAGATTGGAGATCAGGAAGGGAGTGTTGCGCTGGCTGCGGGGCACAAATTTTCCCCCCCATGATCTCCGATCTCGAATCTCCGTTCTCAAACTACCGGATGCGCCGGCCGCAGGGTGGATACCACGGCGTCGAAAGCATCCAGATCGCCGTAACCGACGAGCTGCATGGCTTGTCCGTCCAGGACGATCAGGATCACGCGCGCGGGCTCGCCGCTGAAGGTGACGATGTCGGCGCGTACGGCCGGCACGCCGTTGATAATCGTTTGGTGCAGCGCAGGCGGCGCGCCATCTTGCGCCTGCAACTGGGCGACCAACTGCGCCAGGGTTGACGCGCCGGAGATGGGCACGATTTCAATCTTGCTCAGCGGCGCCGTGACCGCTTCAACCGCGTCGGTGGCCGGATAGGAGTAGAGGGTCGTCAGCCAGCCCGCATCCGCTTCCACACGCCAGCCCGCCGGGTAATCGAGTTCGTACCTCATGATGCCGTCGCGCAACGTCAGGCGAGCTGGCGTCGCGGGCATCTCCTCTGCCGCGCCTGTGTTTGGCGTCACGCTGTCCGCGCGCACGACGGTTTCCCACACCACGACGCTGCCCACGATCAGGAACAAGGCCGCCAGCCATTGCCACTGAGTCATTCTCGGTGTGAAAAGCCTCTTCGTGGATAACCACCCTACCTTCAACCTACCCACGATACTCTGCGCTTTGATCGTTGCCCTTTGCACGGTTGTCTGCTCCATGATTCAGCGCCCAGCTTTCAGAGGCTTCAGTTCCTGAGGTCGCATAACCAGCACCGCCAGCGCCAGCAGGATACTGGCGAGTAAGATCAAGCTGCGAGGCGGGGCCAGAAGATCAGCGAGATGCGCCAGCAGTCCAGGTTGCGCTGCCGTTGCCGGCGGCGCGGCGCTGGCCTGAATCGCCTCGCCACGGGCGAGGGCCTGCGCGCTGGCCGAACGTACGGTCGCGTCGCTGTCGCTCTGCAGCGCAGCCTGCAACGCCTGACGTGCCTGTGATCCGCCAATCTCACCGAGCGCCCAAGCGGCTTCACCGCGCACGGCGGCCGCACTGTCCTGACGTACAATCCGCGCCAGGGTGGAAACGCTCTGCGGAGCGGCGATCCAGCCAAGCGCCTCGGCGGCATTGCGACGCTGCACGGCCGACGGGTGATCCTGAGCCAGCCGCTCCAGGGCAGGCAGCGCAGCCGCTCCCATCTTTTCCAAGCCTGACATGGCAGCTTGACGGCGGGCCGTCAGCTCGTCATCGGCCAGATTGGCGACCAGCGCTTCGGCCGCGGCCGGCGTTCCGATCTGCGCCAGGGCTGCGGCAGCCGTGCTGCGCGCCACACTGTTGTCCGCCGCAACGATCGCAGCCAGGCTGGGGATACTGTCTTCGGCCTTGAGCAGCCCCAGGGCCAGCGCGGCGCGCATGCGCACCATCTCATCGCTGCTGCCCAGGTATTCAATCAACGTGGGGACAGCCGCCGCGTCGCCCAAGCGGCCCAGCGCGTGGGCGGCGCTGAGACCAACCCGTGCATCGTCACTGCTCAGGCGAGCTAACAGAGGGGCCACGGCCCGCTGGTCGCCCAGAAGGCCCAGGCTGACGGCGGCCCATGCTTGCTCTGCGGCGTCGCCGCGGTTGAGCTGCGCCAGCAAGGCGCTGACATCGCCGTAGGTCAAGTCCAGCGTACCCTGCGCAGTCACGGCCTGCACGCTGAGGATTGCATCGCTGCGTGGGACCAGGGCAGTGACACGCGCGGTTAGCTGCACCGGCTGTCCATCGCTGCCAGACATGGCTGCCCAGCGGCCGCCGTTATCTACGCTGACATACACCGTGCCTGGGGCAAAGTGCATCTGGCTGGTGCCGGCCCAGAAGCCAGTGGCGGCGTAGAGCACACCGGCATCGCGCGGATCAGCCGTCAAGGCGGTCACGTCCAGGATGACGCCAGGCTGTAGGCCGACGGCATCCAGAAGGTTGTTCCAACTGCGGCCGCCATCCAGGCTGCGGTAGAGACCATTGCTGCCCGTAGCGGCCAACAGCGCACCGTCTGTCTCGACCAGTTGTTGCACCGGCACGGAAACTGACTCGACTCGCGTCCAGTGGCCGTCTTCATTCAAGCCGAAGAGGCCGCGGCTCGATGCCGCGTAGACGGCCTGCGGGTTGGCGCGGCTGACCAGGACCTGCGAAACCAGTGCGCCGTCCAGCAGCCCGTCGCCTGCGCGGGTCAGGGTGCTCCCGCGCAACTGGAACAAGCCGTCGGCGGCGCCGATGTAGAGCGAATCAGACAGGCTGTCTACAGCCAGGCTCGTCATCTGGGCTGGGGCAACAGGGACGCTGGCCCAAGCCAGAGGAACCTCGCGCCAGGTCTGTGCGTTGAGGTCCGCACAGAAGAGGCGGCTGCCGCTTGCGGCGAAGGCCGCATCGGATGTGGGGGCGATCACGAGGGCGCTGAGCTGCGTCACCGGCAGGCTGCCGACAGCCAACCAACTGCTGCCGCGGTCGCTGCTGCGCCACATGTCAAGGGTCTTGCCATCACGGGCGATGAGCGCCGCCATCATTTGGCTGCCGTTGGCATCGCTCACCAGGCGCTGCACCTGGTTTTGAGGCAGGGCATTGAGCGCCTGGCTTTCCTGCTCGCCAAACGTCAAGGCAAAGCCAAAACCGCTTACCAGGATCAATAGGGCCATCAGTGTACGCACGAAACGACTCTGCAACGTCTTCATAGATCACTCTCCTGACTATCTTTGTGATAGCCACAGTGTAGCACCAGAGAAGACGTTACGTATCAGTCACGTTTCGGGTATCGGCATACGTAAACCTCGTAGCCTGGCTACGCCAATGATTACGCCATTATGCGTAGGACGGTTGGAGATTGGAGATTAGAGACCGGAGACCGGAGACCAGGTTGGGGAAACCCTCTGCTTTGTACTTTGTACTTTGTACTTTGCACTTTGTACGGCGCGCTGTGTACTTTGCACTTTGTACGGTGTGCTT
>CAZEPA010000164.1:3117-8410 GCA_964513955.1 uncultured Anaerolineae bacterium
GGAGATTGAAGATTGAAGATTGAAGATTGAAGAGCGGAGAGCGGAGAGCGGGTGGGAGTAATTCTGCACTTTGTGCTTTGTGCTTTGTGCTTTTTGTGCTTTGCGTTCAGCGCTCAGCGTTCATCATTCGGTACAGCGCGGCCGATTTGGCGGCGGCGGCCGCCTGGGTAAAGCGCGCGACCGCCGCCTGACGTGCGGACGCGGCGCAGCGAGTTGCGGCTGCCGGGTCTTGCAATACGCGCAGCAGCGCAGCCGCCAGGGCATCCGGGTCACGCGGGGGAACGCGCAGCCCGCTGATGCCATCGGCGATCAGATGGTCTGTGCCGCCAATCGTGGTCGTGACCACAGGAACGCCCGCGGCCATTGCCTGCGCCAGGGCCACCGGTGAGCTTTCAACCCACGACGGCAGGGTAAAAACTGCGGCGCGACGGTAGGCCGCCAGCAGCCCGGCGTGGTCCAGGTAGCCCGGCAGGCTGACATGCTGGCGCAGGCCGAGGTCATCAATCGCCTGCTGCACCTGTTCCCCATAGGCGCGGTAGATCGGCGTGACGCCGCCGGCGATGATGAGTCGGGCGTTCGGCGCCTGGCGCACCACGGCGGCCATGGCCTGCACCAACTCCAACACCCCTTTGCGGTGAATGACCGAGCCGACAAAGAGAATTGAATCAGGCTGCGGTTGACGATCGAGCGTAAAGAAATCGTCGTGCACCGGGTTTTCGATGAGATGCAAGCGGGCCTGCGTGTGGGGACGCACGAACTGCTCGACCCACGGGCAGATGATGACCAAGTCACGCGCGCGTCGCAGCACCGTCAGCTCGGTCGCCCGCCAAACGGCTGTGCGCAGCCAGGCTTTGAGGCGGCCGCCGCGGGCCTCAGCCGCGGCTTCGTGCGTGTTGATGCCGTGCACCGTCACCACGGTGGGTTTGCCCGTGTCGAACGCGGCCAGCGGGTACGCTGCGGCCTGGCCGTGCGCGTGAATGACATCGGGAGCAATCTCCTGCAGACGGCGGCGCAGCGCCCAACGATCCACCGTGCGCATGGACAGCGTGTGTGGGAGGCGCCGCGACGAAGGCAGGTAGTGCACCGTCAACGGGCCATCACGCACGACTGCGCCGCGCGCGGCTGCGCCCTGGAACCACTTTTCGCACGTGATGACGTGCAGTTCCAGATCGGTCTCCTGCTTGAGAGCCGCCAGCGTGTAATACATGACCGCCTGAATGCCGCCCACCAAATTCGGCGGGTTCTCTGGATAATCGCCAATCACCGCCACCCGTACGGGCGACCCGGTGTGATCGCCCATGCCTGCCGCTGTCATGCCGCAGCCTGGAAATGGCGCTACTTGCGTTCAGGGCTGGAGCTAACCCAATGATAGGAATAGACTTGTTCCTCAACCGCAGTTTTTCAGCTGGCGGTTTCTGGGTATGAGGCGGCTGAATGCAGGATTCGAATCGGTCGTGCATGAGGCGCATGGTGTGACTCGACAAAGAAAGGAACTGCAAATGGAAGCGCAAACTCACCTTGATGTGACGGAGGTTGCGAAACCGGCAACCGTGAAATATGTCACGGAGGAAGCGGCAATCGGCATGCATACTGAACGCTTGCCGTTCACTGTCAGGATTGCCAAATGCGAAGAGGATCTCGCGAAGGCGGTATCCATACGCCATCAGGCTTATGCAAGGCATTTGCCGGCTGTCGCTGCGACCCTGGACCGGCCGGAGGCACTCGACCGGGCGGAGGATTCGGTGGTTGTGCTTGCCGAATCGAAACTCGACGGCACGCCGCTGGGCACGATGCGGATCCAGAAGAACTGCAACGGAAATCTGGTTCTCGAGGATTCCGTCGACCTGCCCGCATGGCTCAAGGGCCGCAGCATGATCGAGATTACGCGCTTCGGGATAGCGGAGGGCCGCATGGGCCGGCTCGTCAAGACCGTGCTGGTCAAGGCGGGCTTTCAGTTCTGCCTCCTGAACGACATCGAGTGGATCGTCATCGCTGCCCGCTCGCCGCTCGACACGCTGTGGGAGAAGCTCCTCTTTCAGGACGTATTTCCCGGTTTTGGCTTCATGCCCATGCGTCATGCGGGGAACATACCCCACCGCGTCCTGGCATTCGACGTGCCGAATGCCTACGAGACCTGGACGCAGGCGCGGCACCCGCTGCTCGACTTCATGTGCAAGACGCATCATCCGGATCTTCGGCTGGTCGAGCGGGACGAGGCTGCGTGGGCGGCGGTGGCCAGGTTGCCCGAGGTCTACCGTGACTCAGGCCTCAATCCGCTGGCGGTCATGCCGTAACGGGGTGGAACGCAGCGATACGTCGCCCTCACCGGGAGCAAGGCAGGGTTCGCCGATCGACCGGGAGGTGCACTTTGCTGGCGGCAGTTGTGCAGGGAGGATGCTCGGCATGGCCTTCCATGGGAGGCTTTTGGCATGAGGCGGACTTACCTGCAGCGCCTCGAATCAGGGTTGAAGATCGACTCCCTGCTGTATGGGTTGTCGCTGTACGCCGTACCGATCCTGATCGGCATCGCATCGCTCTACGCCGTGTTTGCGCTGGAAAGCCAATACCCGTTCGACCGTCAGCAGCCCATCGCCTTCCATGTCCTGGAGCAGTCGGGGACGACGCTGGCGCCCGAGGAGGCGCTTCGGCAGCTGGAGCGGCTGCCGACGGTATCGCAGCAAGACACCAAGCTTTCAGAAGCACCCTATTGGTTGAGCGTCTCGGTAAGCCCGGGGGGGACGGATGAGGCGACCGTCGTGGAGCTGCCTTCGAGGCACGGCACCGAGATCGAGTGCTGGAGCACGACACCGTTGTCTCCGCTTGGCCGGGCGGACCGCAGCGTCAGGGGGGGGCCGCTGAGGATGGAGAAAACCGGCTTCGCCCTCGATCTGGGCCGCCTGACGACCGAAACGACGATGCTCTGCAGGGCGGAACACGCCGGTCCGGCTCGCATCACCGTGCTGCAGTGGCCGGATTCCGAATTCGACCTGTCCGTGCAGAAGTTCCACAGGAATGCCGGCTTGCTCGACGGCGGCCTGATCGTGCTGGCCCTGTTCGTTCTGGTGACCGCGATCATCAACCGCGAGTGGATGTATGTGCTGTTTGCGGCCTGGCTCGTCGCCAACCTGCGCCTGGGCGCCCTGTCGGCGGGCTGGGATTTCCAGTGGCTGGAAAGAAGCATCCCGTCGGAATGGGTCGCCCCCATGCGACAGTTCACGATTGCCGCGTATTACACGCTGACCTACGCGCTGTTCTGGAGACTGTTCGGCGAGGACTTGCGGCAGCCGGCGCATGCCCGCCTGCTCAAGGTGGCGCAGTGGACATGCGTGCTGATCATCGGCTACGCCGTAGTGCTGCCGTTCAAGTATTTCCTTCCCCCCATGTGGCTGACGGCCGTCATTGGCGTGATGGTCATCCTGTACCTGATGATCCACATGCTCGTCGAGAAGCGCTCCAAGGTCGCGATGTGGTATGGCGCCTCCCTCGGGATCGCCGTTTTCGCCAATCTCTACGAAGTCATTGCAGCGGCGCTCGGCTACAAGGGGTTTATCGGTGCCGTGAATAGTGTAACGGCGGCGTTGTCCTCGAGCCTGATGGCGGCCTTTGCCATCGCCGAGCAAATGCGCCTCGAGCGAGAGGGGCGGGTCAAGGCGCAGGCCGAGTTGCACAACACCTACGAAGCCATTCCGATCGGCCTGTTCACCCTGAATGCACAGGGGCAGTTCATCCAGGCCAACCCCGCGCTGCGGCGGATGCTCGGGGTGCACGGGGTGCAGCGGGACCACTGGAGCGATCATTTCGAGCTGGGTGCCTGGGACAAGTTGCAGAAGCTGGTCCTGGGCGGGGACGGCCAGGAGATGGAACTCCGCAGCCTTGCCAGGCGGGGCAAGGATCAGAAATGGTTCATGGTGAAGGCCACGCTGGCCAAGGAGAAGATCGAAGGCTCCCTGCAAGACGTCACGGAGAAGGTCAAGGCAAACGACAGGCTGCATTTTCTTGCCGAGCATGATCCGCTGACCGGCATCCTCAACCGGCGCGGCATCGAAAAGGAATTCGATGAGGCAGTTGCCATGCTGGGCGACGGCGTTTCGATGTCCCTGGCCTACCTCGACCTCGATCGCTTCAAGCTGATCAACGATCTTTTCGGCCACCTGGCCGGCGACGAGGTGCTCAAGCAGGTTTGCGAGCGCGTCAGAAACATGCTGACCGAGGGGCAGAGCATGGGCCGCGTGGGGGGCGACGAGTTCGTCATCGTCTTCAAGGGCACCCCCATCGACTCGGCCGCATGGGTCTGTCGGGGCATCGTTGACAGGATAGGCAATCTCCCCTACCAGATCGGCGACCGGGCCTTTCAGGTGAAGGGTTCGATCGGCCTGATGGAAATCAGCGAAAGCATACGGGTCAAGGACGCCATTTCGGTTGCGGACCGCGCCTGTCGCGAAGCGAAAAGCGGGAACCACGGCAATCCAGTGATCTATGACAGGCATTCGCCGGTATTCCGCGAGCGCGAAGATGAATTGCGCCTGATTGCGCGGTTCGGCACGAACGTCGCTCCGGAAGGGCTGTTTCAGGTGATGCAGCCCATCATGTCATTGCGCGCGCCCTACGACTCGCTGAATTTCGAGGTGCTGCTGCGCATGCGCGAACCCGATGGGTCCATTACCCCGGCCTCGAAAATCATCTCGGCTGCAGAGAGCAACGGCCGCATTGCGGTGATCGACCGCTGGGTGCTTTCCAGGACGCTGGAATGGATCAGCATGCACCAGGAGCTTCTCAAGAACACGCGATTCGTCTGCCTCAACCTGAGCGGCGGCTCTCTCAACGACGAAAAGTTCATCCAGGATGCGTTCTCGATCCTGTCCCAGTACGGCCGCACCGTGGAGCGGCTTTGCATCGAGATTACCGAGAGCGTGGCGTTGCATGATCTGGACAATACCCGGCGATTCATCGACGGCGTCCGCAATTACGGCGCGAAGATCGCGCTCGATGACTTCGGTGCGGGTTATACGTCGTTTTCCTACCTCAAGGAACTTCCTGCGGACGCCCTCAAGATCGATGGTGAATTCGTCAGGGGCGTGAACGCCCATCCCGCCAACCTGGCGATTGTCGAGGCCATCGTGGAACTGGCGCACAACCTCGGCATGAAGAGCATCGCCGAGTGGGCGGAGGACCGGGCCACCGTAGAATCCCTGGCGCAGATCGGCGTGGATTACGTGCAGGGATTCGCCATTGCAGCCGCCCAGGAACCCAGCAGGATTCTTCTGGCCGAATCCTCCGCCAGCTTCATAGAAAA
>CAZEPA010000165.1:0-8407 GCA_964513955.1 uncultured Anaerolineae bacterium
CGTTTACAAAACAGTTGCTCAAGTGGGTAGGTAACAAGCAGCGCTTTGTCCATGAAATCGCATCTTATTTTCCTGCTGAAATAGGAACCTACTTCGAGCCATTTCTTGGCAGCGGCGCCGTCTTGGGAACACTTTCTCCTCAAAAAGCGATAGCATCGTACATCTTCCGCCCATTGATGGAAATCTGGCGTACCCTCCACGACAACCCAACCTTGCTCAAACAGTGGTATGCTGAGCGTTGGCAGCAGATGGCAAGTGGTGACAAGATCGAGGAATATGAGCGAATCAAAGCCGCGTACAATGCCCGGCCTAATGGCGCTGATTTGCTCTTTCTGTGTCGCTCATGCTATGGGGGTGTCGTGCGCTTTCGCCAGGCTGATGGCTACATGTCCACGCCGTGTGGAATTCATACGCCCATTTCTCCGACTGAATTTGCACATAGAGTTGACGAATGGCAACGGCGCACAGCCGCTACCCAATTCCAGGTGATGGATTACCAAGAAGCAATGGATTTGGCGCGGGCAGGCGATTTGGTCTACTGCGACCCGCCCTACAGTCACAGCCAGTCAATTCTATATGGTGCGCAGTCATTCGACCTGGCACGATTACTGACCGCGATCCATCGTTGTAAGCAACGAGGCGTCTATGTGGCGCTCAGCATTGATGGAACCAAACGTTCTGGCGATATGATTTGCGATATCCCCTTGCCAGACGGCCTGTTTGAACGAGAGGTGTTCGTGAACTGTGGCCCTTCGATGCTCAAGCGTTTTCAGATGAATGGCCTGACGCTGGAAGGGGAAATGGTGGCTGATCGGTTGCTGCTGACATACTGATCAGATAAGCGGCCGTAATCGCCCGCTGGGTCGGCGCGCTGAGCCAGGCCTGACGCAGGGCTGGGGACTGCGTTTCCGCGGCCACGGCCTGGCAGCGCTCGTAGGCGCGGTGCAGATAATCGGCTGCCGGTAACGCTTCGCCGCGCGCGTGTGCGACCCGACTGCAGGTGAAGAGCACCGCCTCTTGCCACATCAGCGAGGGCGCCGCTTCGAGCGTGTTGAGCGCCTGCTGCGCGTCGCACCAGGCTTCAGCGAGCTGACCAGCCAGCAGATGCAGCTCGGCCGCAGCGTGAATCGCCATGATGTACCCCACGTCATCCACCCCGGCCGGCAGCAGCGCCACGGCCGTCTGCGCATCGCTCAACGCCGCGGCGATCCGCCCGGGATCGCCTGCGCGCCAGCCGAGCCGAGCGCGCAGGGCATGCAGAGCGGCGCCTGCATCATGACGGCCGTCGGCGGCAAGCAGCCCTTGTGCCTGCGCCATGAGCGCGTCGGCCTCCTTCGCCTCACCCAACTCCCCGCGTATCAGGGCCTGGCTGGCCAGGTGTTCGTACCAGTAAAGTCCGGGGTAAAGGGTCTCCGACATCTGCATCCTGCGTTGGTTGGTCTGCAGCGCGTCTTCAAATGCCCCTAGAAGAATCAGCAGCAGTTCTTGATATTTCAGGCAGAGCACGTGCAGCATCTCGCTGTGCAGGTGCCTGGCAACCTGGATCCGTTCACTGATGAAGTTCAGGCCAGCCTCGTAACGGCCGCTCGACAGGTAGTGAAACCACATCCACTGCGTCACCGCCGTGTTGATCGCCATGTTGGTGCCGATGGCGTCAGCCACCTCCAATGCCTGCTGCAGGTAGTGCTCGGCATCTTCGGGGCGACGCAGATGGCAAAGGATTTCGCCCAGGTTGCCCAACGCGTAGCTCTCGCTCGTGCGATCACCCAGCGCGCGGTGCAGCCTGAGCGCCTCCTCCGTCAGCTGCAAGGCTTGGTCGTAACGCTGCTGGTAGTTGTACACTGCGGCCAGGCGGCGCAGGCTGATCGCCTCTTGCCAGCGATCGTGGGCCTGCCGGCTTACCGCCAAGGCTTCTTCCGCGGCGCGTTCGGCGGCGGCCAGATCGCGCAGGTTGATGAAGGTCATTGCCAGATTGTGCAGGCATTGGGCGACCTTGTCGAGCCGCCCTGCTTCACGAAAGCGGGCCACAGCCATCTCCAGCTCCTGGCGACCCTGCTCAAGATCAGTCACACGGCTGTCAAAACTGAGGCAGGCCAGCGCGTGGCCTTCACGCTGCGGATCGCCCAGGCGTTGGGCAATCTGCAGCGCGCGCGTGGCCGGTTTGCGCACCTCGCGTAGATTGATCTGCAGGTTGTAGTCGGCCTCGGCCAGCAGCGCATCGCACAGCCGGGCTTCGTCGTGCAGTTGCTCCACCAGGGCCAGCATGGCCTTGACATCCTGCGCTTGCGCTTCCGGCCGCGCCATGACATTGTAGACATGGGCGCGCGCTTTCAAGACATCGAAACGCTGCACATCTACCTCCGGCAGCAGGTGCAAGGCTTCGGTGTAGAACCGCACGGCCTCTTCGTTGGCATACACGTGCGTCGCGCGGTCGGCTGCGCGCACATAGTTCGCCAGCGCGCGCGCTTCATCGCCGCCCTGTTCATAGTGGTAGGCCAGCGCCTCGAAATCGTCCGGCCGCAGTGTTTCAATGGCCGCGGCCACGCGGCGGTGCAGACGGTGGCGGCGCAGGCTGCTGATGCTTTCGCGCAACGTCAACGGGATGAAGGCGTGCGCAAAGACAAAAACCTCCTGCGCGGCCTCGCGGCGGCGTTGACTGCGCACCTCTTTGATCAATTGGGCGCGCACGGCCTGCTCCAGGGCCTCGATCAACGCGTCTTCATTCGCTTCGCTGGCCGCGCGTAACGTGTCGAAGGCAAACTCGCGGCCAATGATGGCCGCCAACAGCAGGATGTCCTGCGCGGCCGCAGGCAGATTGCGTAAACGGGCCTGAACGGCCATGCGCACATTTTGCGGAATATGCAGCGCTTCGTCCGTCGTGCGCCGCCAACGCCCGCCGTCGCAGATCAACTTGCCCTCTTCCACCAGGCTCTTGCACACCTCTTCGATGAAGAACGGGTTGCCCTCGGTCTCGTTGAAGAGGTCGCCGAGGAACGAGGCCGAAACGTCGCCGCCAAACATCACGTGCAGCAAATCAGCCGTCTGGTCACGCGTCAAGCGGTTCAATTTGATGCGCGTCGCCAACCGCTCGCGCGTCAGATCCAGCAGCACATCGTCAAGGCAACAGGCTTCGACTATGGCCTCCTCACGATAGGTCAGGGCAATTAACATCTTGAGCGACCGCGCGCGGCGCGCCAGGTGACGCAGCAGAAACAGGGTGCCGCCGTCGGCCCAATGCCCGTCTTCAATGATGAGCAGCAGCGGTCGGCTTTGGCTCAGCGCAGCGCACAGCGCAACCACGCTTTCGAACAGGCGTTGTTGTTCGCCCTGAGGATCGAGCGGCGGGTTGGCGGCAATGTCTGGGTAGCTTGCGCGCAGATCAGGCGCCAGCGTCAGGAGATCGGCCAACACCAATGAAGGCAGCGGGTCGGCTGCACGGCCGGCGGCGGTCGTTTGGCTCCCTTGCCGGATGAGCGCCAAACCGGCGCGAATGATGCGTGCGATCGGCGCGTAGGGCGCCGAGCCTTCGGCGTAACATTCGCCGGTCAGCACAACGCCGCCAGTCACTTCGGCGTGGGTGGCTAGTTCGCGCGCCAGGCGGGTCTTACCAATGCCGGGTTCGCCGCTCAGCAGCAGCACCGGCCCCGCGCCTTGCCCCGCTATCGTGCGCTGCCAAATCAACTTGGCATCGTGCAGCTCCCGCGCCCGGCCCACCAGGCGCCCCAATACCAGTTGGTTGAGCGCAGACAACTCGACCGCTGGTTCGTCGCCGGGCTGCATCGGTTCCATACTGAGTTGTTCAAGCGCCTGGCGCACGCGCCTGGCATCCGCGGGGCGCTGATCCGGCTCTTTACTCATCAACTGCACGATCAGGGCATCTAGCCCCGGCGGCACGGCCGCGTTGTAGGTGCTGGGCGGCACCACGGGCGCGTGCAGATGTTGGGAAATCACGGCCAGGGCATCGTCACCGCTGAAGGGCAGACGCCCCGCCAGCCATTCGTAGAGCATCACGCCCAGTGCATAGAGGTCCGCGCGGCCGTCAAGCGGTCGCCCCAACGCCTGTTCCGGCGCCAGGTAAAAGACCGTTCCCACCAGCGCGCCTTCGGCCGTCAAACGCGAGGTGAGGCTGCGCGCCAGGCCGAAGTCCACCAGTTTGATGATGCCGCCGGCTGTCAGGAGGACGTTTTCCGGTTTCAGGTCACGATGAATCAGACCGTGTGCATGGGCGTGCGCTAACGCTTCACAAACTTGGCGCGCCGCCGAAACCGCCTCGGCCGCGGAGGCCGGCGGCTGCTCGTGCAAGGAAACGCCCTGAATATACTCCATGACGATGAACGGGACACCGTTGGCCTCGCCAGCGTCAAAAATGGTCACGATGTTGGGATGATTGAGCTGCGCCGTCGCGCGCGCCTCCTGAATCAACCGCGCCCGGCCCTCCGTGCCCAGGTTGGCGGCGGACAGGATCTTGACAGCCACCTCACGTTCGAGTAACGTATCGTAGGCGCGGTAGACAATGCCCATGCCGCCCTGGCCTAACTCGGCGGTAAGGCGGTAGCGGTCGTTGAGATTGGTTGCCCACATAGCCACCCCCTGGCCGGGCGAGTCAGCGTGTCAACTCTCTGGCGTGCGCCGTAGATGAGCCGATATGCGGCGGACAATGACTACGGTGATGTCATCCGCGGCGGGCGCGGCCGCCGTGAACTCCTGCAAAGCCGCAGCCAGCGCCGCGGCCAACGTGGGGGCAGTGGCCTGACGCTGCGCCTGGATGAAGGCCAGCAGTCGTTCCTTGCCAAATTCGGCGCCCGCTGGATCCATGGCGTCGGTGACGCCGTCGGTGTAGAAGACGATGAAATCGTCGGGCGCCAACTGCTCCTGGCGTTGACTGTACGCGGCGTCTTCGAATAAACCAAGCGCTGTGCCGCTGCGTCGCAACTCCACGATGCCGCCAGCCGTGACGAGGAGGGGCGGGTTGTGGCCGGCATTCACATAGGTCACGTCGCCGCGCGGGCTAATCTCGGCGCAAAACAGCGTGACGAACATGCCGTTGGTCGCGTCAGCCGCCAGCAGGCGATTGGCGTTGGCGACCCTCTCCGCCAGGCCGCCTGCGCCCGAGAGGCATGCGCGCACCGTACTGCGCGTCAGCGCCATCAGCAGCGCGGCCGGCATCCCCTTGTCCGAGACATCGGCAATGACGACGGCCAGGTGTTCGGAGTCGGTTTGCAGGTAGTCGTAGTAGTCGCCGCTGACCTCACGCGCCGGCAGCCACCAGGCGCCGATCTCAAAACCGGGGAGGGATGGGGTTTGCTGCGGCAGCAGGCTGCGCTGCACCTCGCGCGCCACCTGCAACTCGCGCTCCAGGCGCCCTTTTTCCACCGCCACCTGGTAGAGGCGCGCGTTCTCGATTGCAACAGCCGCGCTGGCGGCAATAGACACCAGCAGATCAAGGTCATCATGGCTGAAGATGCCGGCCTGCAGATGGTTATCTACGTAGATCACGCCCAGCGTGGTTTGTTTGAGATGCAGCGGCACACAGAGGATCGAGCGCAATCCCAGGCCGATGATGCTGGCGCGGCCGCCGAGCCAGGCGTCGCTCTGCGCGTTGCTGGTGAGCAGAGGAGTGCCGTCGCGGCCGACGCGCTCAACCACACTGCGGGAGACCTGGAACTCGGGCGCTTCGATGGTCTGCTGATCCAGGCCGCGCGCCGAGCGGAAGGTAAGCCGCTGCCTGGCGTCGTACAGCATGAGGAAGCCGCGCTCCGCGTGGACAGCCGCCACCACCTCATCCATGACCCGGTTGAGCACCTCGGTCACATCGAGGGACGAACTAAACGCCTGCGTAATGCGATAGAGCAGCGCCAGGCGGTCTGCGGATGGCTGACTCATCCTTCCTCCCGCTGCGGTTGGCCTGTCGGCGTTGCCTTCAGGCCATTGGGACGTCTTGTGCTGTGGAACCACGCGGCTCGCCGCGCGATAGTCTAGCCACGGTGATTGCTGAAACTAACTATACCGCAAGACCCCTGCTTCCGGCAAGTTAGACTGACTGCGCAAGCAGATGACGGGAGGATCTTCTAATGAAATATCCTTTGCACATCGCGCGATGGACTTCCCTGGCCCTGATGGTGATCGTCCTGGGCGCTGTCTGGCTGCCGCGCTTCCCGGTTCAGGCGGCAAACGGGCGGTTGGACGGCGTCCTCGGGCCGCAGCTCCTGCGCATCAAGGCAGTGCCAGAACGACGGGCCGACGGCTGGACTGAGCTCGCCGAAGTCCTGGCGGCGGCTGGCGTCGTAGCGCACACGCGGCTGGCCGACGATTCCATTCTTGCCAGCGGCCCGTCCACAGCCGCCGCCGCTCTGCAGGCTGCCGGCCTCGCGTTCGATCTGTTGGCGACCGACACCAGCGATCAGGTCTACTACCTGGTGGATGCGCAGGCGCCAGACGCCGCGCCGCTGGCGGCCCGCCTGGGAAGCATCCTTTACCGGGACGCACTCGACCTGTTGGTGGCCGTGCCGCTTGCATCCGAACAGGCGTTTGTAGAAACGCTGCCTGCGCATGGCATCCCCATCGCATTGGTGCCAAATTCGGCGCTCCTGAGCGAGACGGCCGCGGCGCCTTTTGTACCGCCAACCAGCACAGACCCCGTCATCGTCGCCCTGCTAAGCCAACTGACCGGCGCGGCGCTGTCCGATCGCATCGCTGATCTCAGCGGCGTGCGGCCTGTTCCCATCGGCGGCAGCAGCGTGACCTTGACCACGCGTTACACCTTCGCCAGCCGCATCCGCGACGCGGAAGCCTATCTGCTACAGGCCTACCAGCAGATGGGCCTGCCGGTCAGCTATGCCAGTTGGACTTACGGCTCCTACAGCGGCCGCAACGTCATTGCCGACATCCGCGGCGTCACGCATCCAGAGCGCCTCTGGCTGGTGGGCGGACATTTTGACGACATTTCCGATATTCCCTACACCACCGCGCCGGGCGCGGATGACAACGGTTCGGGCAGCGCGGCCACACTCGCGCTGGCGAATCTGCTGCGCGGGCGCCAATTCAGCGATACCATTCGCTTCGTTCACTTTTCGGGCGAGGAGCAGGGACACTGGGGCAGTTTGGTCTACGCTGCAGCGCTGCGCAGCGCCGGCGCACAGGTGATGGGCTACATTGATCTGGACATGATCGGCTATGACGGCAACGACGACCGCGTGATTGAGCTGCACAGCGGAACCGGCAGCAGTTCCATCAACCTGGCCAACGCATTCATTTCTGCCAACAGCCGCTACGGCCAGGGCCTGACCGTAGAACTAAAGACGAGCAGCGCCAGCCGCTTTTCGGATCATTCATCGTTTTGGGATAAGGGCTATGCCGCCTACCTGGCGATTGAAAACTTCTTCGATGACAGCCGTCCGCGCGACCGCAACCCGTGGTATCACAGCACCGGCGATACCCTGAGCCGGGTTGATTTGGATTACGTGCTGCGCTACGCGCGCACCGCGCTGGCCTCGCTGGCTGAATTAGCCGGCATCGTCAGCGGCCCCACGGCCACGCCCACGGCCACACGCACGCTGACGCCGACGCCCACGCGCACGCTGACCCCCACGGCGACGCCGACCGCGACGCCCATCCCCGGCGGCTGCACCAATTTGCTGGTCAACGGCGACTTCGAGGGCAGCAGCGGCTGGACCTTTGGCGCCACCGCGCGACCTGCGGCCTACGTCAGCGCGCCGGTTTACAGCGGCGGCCGCGCCCTGCGCCTGGGGATTCCGCCCGGCACGGCCAATGCCACCGCGCACTCGTCAGCCTATCAGACCGTGATGATTCCGGCCTGGCCCACGGGCGTCTTCCTGCGCTACTGGCAGCGCCCCGGCGGCGGCGAGGCGGCTGATTACCGCGAAGTGCTCCTGCTCAACACCAGCTACGGCCTGGTTGCCACCATCGAGCGCAGTTCCGCCGCGGGCAATGATCAGTGGCAGGAGAAGAC
Source organism: uncultured Anaerolineae bacterium (assembly GCA_964513955.1). GTDB lineage: Bacteria > Chloroflexota > Anaerolineae > SSC4 > Amarolineaceae > Amarolinea. Next base: position 7,970 of record CAZEPA010000165.1, read on the forward strand.
CTTCGACCTGACCGCGTACCGCAATCGCACGTTGGTGCTCTACTTCAACGTTTACAACAACGGCAGCGGCAATCTCACCTGGAATTACCTGGATGAGGCGGCCCTGCTGGCCTGCGTGCCGACGCCCACGCCGACCATAACGTCGACCGCTACGGATACGCCCACGCCCATGCCGACAGAAACCCCCACACCCATGCCGACCGACACACCGACCCCAACGCCGACAGCCACGGAGACACCTACCCCGATGCCCACGGCCACGCCGACGCCGACCGCGACTGAAACGCCGGCGATCACAGAGACCCCGACTCCCACGCCGGGCGAGGCGACGCCTACACCTACACCCACGGAGACCCCGCCTGTGCTGCCCCCGCGTCAATTCCTGCCGTTGATTATGTGACTCTAAATCAGAATCAGGCTTTCACCTAAACGGATTAC
>CAZEPA010000166.1:0-8385 GCA_964513955.1 uncultured Anaerolineae bacterium
GTTTCATTCTCCCACGCGGGTATGTTCAACACTATGTTTTCCAGGAGTATGAGCCAATAACGCGCAAGATGATCTTAGACAATCTTCGGCCAGCCATGTCTTTTCTAGATGTTGGTGCGCACATAGGGTACTATTCTCTGCTGGCAGCGAAAAGTGTCGGAGTCCAGGGACATGTTTATGCGATTGAACCTGCAGATGATAATCTGGACTTTCTTCGTAGAAACGTGGACCTGAACCAGGCCGGGATGGTTTCCGTGCATCCACTTGCGGCTGGAAAGAGTCGTGGAATCCGGCAGTTTCATATTACTGAATCGAGTGACTCCGATGGCTTTTACCCTCACCCCTCCGCAAAGACTGTACACATCGTCGAGTTGGAGGAAGTCCCACTGGACGAAGTGATCGACGGGCACGTGCACGCGATCAAAATCGACGTAGAGGGAGCAGAACTAGAAGTGCTGCAGGGCATGCAGCGTATTCTGAGTGATCGCCCGGAGTGGCTATGCATTGAATGGAATCCCGCATGCATGAAGAGCGCAGGTAATGACCCTCTGAGCCTGATAGACTGCTTGAATGACCTTGGGTATGGAAGTATTCGAGCATTGGACGACCTTCAGCGCCGGTTGCGAAACTTAGGCGATGTGGTCGCCTTCGTCCGTTCCGGTGCAGCACCGCAATTCTGGTACGTCAACCTATTCGCAAGGCGTGGCTAAATGAAAATCGTGTGGGTTTCACATAGCGGGACCCTGGGCGGAGCTGAGCTTTGTCTCTTTGAGGCGACAACTGGATTGACCCAAAGTGGCCACACAGTTCAGGTTATCTTACCATGTAATGGCCGCTTAGCTGAGCGCCTCTCAGCTGAGGGCGTTTCATATACAGTAGTTCCCTTTATTAGTTGGGTGCATACGGGTGCCCTGAAATACTCTACATACTATCGTGTCAGGCGCCTTTTTATGCATCTTTCAGCATCCAGAAATCTTGCACGCAAGTTGCAGACAGTGCGCCCTGACGTCGTCGTTAGCAATACCTTGGCGATGCCAGTTGGCGGGTTAGCCGCAAGATGGGCTGGTCGGCCGCACATTTGGTACATACACGAGTTCATGCGGGAAGATCACGGTGCATTCTATGACTACGGCGAGCAATTGAGTCTGTACGGTGTGAATAAACTTTCTCAACGAATAATCGTGAATTCCCGTTCCACAATGGCAAGATTCGAGAGGTTTCTGCCACCTGGTAAACTGCGATTGGTGTATTGTCCTGTGGAAGTACCGGCACTGCGTGGGATGCACAAGCAAAATAGCAATACACTGACACTAGTCCTGATTGGACGAATTGCTCCTGGAAAGCGCCAAGAAGATGCGATACGGGCCATATCCATACTGGCCAACCGAGGGATCAGTGTACACCTGACGCTTATAGGATCCGAACAGCCCGAGTATGGAGCTTTTGTCCGTCATCTTGCCATGGATCTCGGCGTCGATCATCTTGTCAAGTTTGTGGCCTACACCGACGATCCTTTCAGTTATCTTGCATCTACTGATATAGCGCTGGTTTGTTCAAGGTATGAAGCCTTTGGTCGCGTCACGGTGGAAGCAATGAAATTCGGCGTTCCTGTGATTGGCGCTGACAGTGCTGGAACAGCCGAATTGATTCAGCACGGTGTCAACGGACTATTATTCAGAACCGGTGACGCCAATGACTTAGCTGAGAAGATTTGTATTCTAGGTCTAAATCAGGAACTTGCTCAGAGATTACGCGCCAATGCCTATGCCTGGTCGATGCAGCGCTTTACGATGATGGGGTATGTGTCATCATTGCAGGACATATTTCAGGAAGTTCTGACGTGAAGTTTGCCAGTCTTAGGTCATGATTGCATCACCGGGACGGAATTATCGTAATGTTGACCCTACCCCTCACAACCGTTGCGATGGTCACCTACAACTCCGAGCGCTACGTCGCCGAAGCCATCGAGAGCGTTCTGAGTCAGAGCTACGGGAATATCGAGCTGCTTATCTGCGACGACTGCTCGTCTGACGAAACGTGGCGCGTCGTGCAATCTTATCAGGACCCGCGCATTCGTGCGCTGCGCAACGCTGCGAACATCGGCGAATATCCCAATCGCAACCAGGCGTTGCAACTGGCCAGCGGAGAATACCTGATATTCATCGACGGCGACGACATCCTGTATCCCCACGGTCTGGAGTTCATGGTGCGTTCGCTGGACGCTTTTCCCGGTGCGGCGCTGGCAATGGCCTGCCCGTGGTCGGAGAAGCTCATCTACCCGCTGCTGCTGTCGCCGCGCGATGTGTATCTGGCGTTCTTTCTCGGCCAGCCGCTGGTCGCAATCAACTTCGCCCATCTGCTGTTGCGAACAGCCGTCGGCCGCGAGGTGGGGGGCTTCGACCCTCGCTACCGCGCGGGCGATATGTACATTCAGAATCGGATCGCTCTGCAACATTCCTGTCTGGTGATCAGCGACGGGCTGGCATGGTGGCGACGCACGCCCGGGCAAGCTTCAGAGCGCCTCTTGAGGGATCGTTGGGACGCGGTAGAGCAACTGGCCTACATCGAGGACTTCCTGGCTGATCCCCGCTGCCCGTTGACACCCGATGAGATCGAAATGGCGTGCGCTAATCTGTACGGCGGATTCATCCGACTGACACTCTATATGGCGGCCGGCGGCCGCCCCCGACAGGCCATGCGGCTCTTGCAGGCTGCCCGGCTGCCCAGGCACGCCTGGCGCTACACGCTTGTGCCCGGCCGCTATCCCCACCTGTCGAACGTCACCGCCGCCGCTCCACTGGGCAACTGGCGTGGCAACCCGTATTCCACAACCCATCACGGCGGCACCCAATGAACAGACTTAGTCGCATACTCCAGCGCTACGGTTGGCGCACGATATTCGTCTTGCCGGCCATCGCAGCCGCGCGCGTAGATCTGATCGGGGCTGTCGTGCGGCTTAACCGGCTGCGGCTGACAACCCTCGGCTACAAGGGACGCGGAGTCCATTGGGGCCGACACATTTCGGTCACACCTGGCGCTCACCTGGTTCTCGGCGATGGCGCGTATGTCGGCGATCGCTGCGTGCTCGAGGTCAACGTCGGTTCGGCCGCGCGGGTTAGCGTCGGGCGAGACACTTGGATTTCGCACGACTGCCACATCGCGAGCCGCGGGGCCGTCTTCATTGGCGACCAGGTCCTTCTTGGCGAGTTCGTCTCGCTGCGCGACACCACGCACAGCTACGCTGATCCCGCGGTTCCCGTCAGACGCCAGCAAGACAGTGTGGGCAGTATCGTGATCGAGGATGACGTCTGGATCGGCCGAGGCACTCTTGTCCTTGGACGCCCGGCGGGAACAGTGATCGGCCGCGGGGCTGTGATCGGCGCCAACAGCGTCGTCAGCCACTCGGTGCCGCCGTTTGCCGTGGTGGCCGGCGCGCCGGCGCGGCTGATCCGCATGCGCAACGAGCCAGGGATCTCTCAAGTCTGATCGCCCAACCCACCATGCCTGCCTTCTCCCCGCGCCAAATGGTATCTGATCTGCGCCATGCCCGTTTCAACTCAGCCGTCGCGCGCCGGGCTGTCGCGCTATTCTACCGTGAAGGCTCGGTCTACACTGTGCCCTTCGGCCGGCTGAAGGGCATCCGGCTGCAATATGATCAGACGATCAACTTCCACGCCGTGCTTGGCCTGTGGGAAACAGAGAGCTTCGACCTCCTGACCAAGCTGTTGGCATCCGGAATCCTGCCGGAGCAGGTGCCGGTGCTGTGTGATGTCGGCGCGAACCTCGGGCTGTACTCCATGTTTTTGGCCCACCAGTATCCTGCCGCCACGGTCTACGCCTTCGAGCCAGCTCTAGTGGTGGAACGACTGCGCAACCATCTCAGCCTTAATCACCTGGATAACGTCCTTGTGGTCGAGAAGGCGTGCTCTGACAGCGTGGGCGAGGTGGAGTTTCACCTTGGTTTTCGCCATCACGTATCGTCGCTGCATGCGAGCTGGGCCAAGGGGGAACAAAGCAGCGTCCAGACCATCCGGGTATCAGCGACGACACTGGACGACTATTTCTATGGCCCGCAGCTCAGGCATGGCACTGATTTCGTCAAGATGGACATCGAGGGCGGCGGCACTTACGCGCTGCGCGGGTGCAACCGGTGTATTCGGGAGAAGCGCCCTCTTTTCCTCATCGAGTCGCACACGCCGGACGAGGATCGTGCGGTCTCCGATGTGCTCCTGACGCATAGTTACGACGCTTTTCACCTCAACAACCATCGTTGGGTGACCATCACTGACCGCACTTACCCCGACCCCGATGGTATTTGGGGAGCGATGTTGCTTCTTCCGGCAGATAAGCGCGGCCTGGCCGAAAGCGTGCTAGACGCATGATCAAGGCAATTCGGCTGCTTATGAGCCGCCCTTGCCGGTGGAGTATCGCACTTCATGGCTGATTTCCGAGAGCAGTTTTACCAGCGCTACGTCTCGGCGTTCAAAAACCCTGAGACTCCTGCTAATGAGGGCTTCCTCAAAGCATATCTGACCTGGTGCCGCCACCATTATCGTCCGCTGGTGCGAGATCTGGCCAGGACAGCGTCGATCTTGGAGCTGGGTTGCGGGCCAGGATACATGATGGAGTTCCTGCAATCCGAAGGGTTTGTCAACGTCAAAGGCATCGACCTGTCCGAGGAGCAGGCTCACCTAGCGCGGGTGCGCGGCCTGGACGTCGAAGTCGCCGATGCTTTCTCCTATCTGCCGGCGAGTTCTGAGACATTCGACGCGATCGTGGCGCTTGATTTCATGGAGCACTTTAGCAAAGAAGAGCTGCTGACCCTGATCTCCCTCATCGCTGCCAGACTGAACCCCGGCGGCGCGTTGATCCTGCAAACGCCGAACGGGGAGGGGCTTTTCCCGAATCAGGTGATCTACGGAGATCTGACTCACCTGACGATCTTGTCTCCTGGCTCTCTGCGCCAACTGCTCCGCCTGTTCGATTTTGTCGAAATTGACATCCGGGAGACAGGGCCAGCGCCAAAGAACCTGGCAGGCATCCTTCGTCTGGCGATCTGGCGCATTGCCAGGCTTCTCGCAACCCTCGCCCGGATGGCCGAAACGGGCAAGAAGCAGACTATCTGGACAGAAAATATGATCTGCTGCGCGCGCAGAGCAGGGGTGGTCGAGACGTGAGTGAAGCCGGCCTGGCCGTAGTTTCGACGCATCCCATTCAGTACCACGCGCCGGTCTATCGGGCGCTGCAGGCTGAGTTCGGCCTGCCGGTGACGGCAATCTATGGCTCGGACTTCAGCGCGGTGGGCTATCGGGATGGCGAGTTTGGCGTCGAGTTCTCCTGGGATACGGACCTGCTTGCTGGCTACGACGCCGTCTTCCTGTCGAGAGCAGCCAGCGGAGGCGCAAGCTCGGTCGAGGAGGTCACGGCCGACGGCCTGGGCCAGGCGCTGCGTCACATTCGGCCGGATGCCCTGCTCTTGATCGGCTATTCGCTTCCCCTCTACCGCGCGGCCTTTTGGCACGCGCAACGGCTGAACCTACCGGTGCTCTTTCGCGCCGAGGTGACTGACCATGCCCTCACGCGCGGCCGGCTCAAGCGCGCCGCGCGCGATCAGGCCCTGCGGCTATTCTACCGGCGCTGTGCAGCGTTGCTGGCCATCGGCCAGCGCGCGCAGATGCACTACCAGCGCCTGGGATGTCCGGCCGAGAAGATCTTCTTCTCTCCCTACTGCATCGATACCACCCCTTTCCAGTTGAGCGAAACCGTACGGCGCAACATGCGCAGCGCGACGCGCGCGGCGCTGAACCTGGACGACGGCCAGCAGGTCATCCTCTTCTGCGGCAAGCTGTCATGGCGCAAAGGCCCGGACCTGGCGATCGAAGCGATCAGGCGTCTGCCGGATGATCTCCGACAGAAGACTGCGCTGATCTTCCTGGGCGATGGCGAGATGCGCGCTGGCTTGCAGGCCATGGCGTCGCCCGCCCCCGCGGTGGAGGCCCGCTTTGTGGGATTCCAGAACCAGCGCGAGCTGAGCCAATACTACCACGCGGCCGATCTGCTGGTGCTACCGAGCCGCCAGGGTGAGACGTGGGGCCTTGTCGTCAACGAAGCACTGCACCACGGCATCCCCTGTGTGGTGTCCGACGCGGTCGGCTGTGCACCCGACCTGATCCAGGCAGGTTTCACAGGCGAAGTCTTCGAGGCGGACCAGGTCGACGAGCTGGCCGGCGCGCTGGCGCGTGCCGTGGGGACGCCCAACGACGAAGCTCGCCGGGCGCGCTGCCAGCAGCAGGTGGAGAAGTATACCATGCAGCGCGCGGCCGAAGGCATAGCCCTTGCCTACGGGCACGTCATGCAGCGCCGGGGACTCCCATGACGGGAGCAGCGCAGCGTGCGGCCGGCCGGGCCACTTTGCTTATTGTCGGCAACCCGGCCGTGTCTCACATCGGCTCGCATTTCCGTAGGGCAGCCGAGGAGCTCTCGGTTCCGGTAGAGATTTGCGACACACGGCCGGCATTCGATGCACCCTGGCCGGTCGTGCAGTTTGGCTGGCGCGTGCTGGGGCACCGCCCGCCCCGTCTTGGCGCCTATGGCCGTCAGGTGCTTGCTCTGTGCGAGGCCCTGCGGCCGCGTTGGCTGCTGGCCACCGGCATGGCCCCACTCACCAGGGATACGCTGGCGCGGCTGCGGGCGCTGGGGGTCAACTGCTTCAACCACCTAACCGATGACCCATGGAACCCCGCTCACCGAGCCGCCTGGTTCCTGGAAGCTCTGCCCGCGTATCAGATCGTGTTTTCGCCGCGGCGCGCCAATCTCGACGACCTGCGTGCGTTGGGCTGCCGGCAGGTGCACTATCTCCCTTTCGCCTATGCGCCCCACATCCACTTTCCGGAACAGGCCCAGGGCCAGGAACGCAGCCAGTTCGACTGTGATGTACTCTTCTACGGCGGTGCCGACAGGGATCGATTGCCCTATGTGCTGGCCCTGATCAACGGCGGGCTGAAGGTCCATCTTTATGGCGGCTACTGGGACCGCTATGCCGGTACGAGACCTTACTTCAAAGGCCACGCGGACCCGGCGACCTTGCGCAAGGCCGTGGCGGGCGCGAGGGTCACGCTGTGCCTGGTGCGTCGAGCCAACCGGGACGGCCACGTGATGCGTTCCTTCGAGGTGCCGGCCATGGCCGGGTGCATGCTGACCGAGGACACGCCCGAACACGGCGCGCTGCTGGGGGCCGACGGAGAAGCCACCGTCTACTTTCGCGATCCGGAGGAGCTCATAGCCAAGGTGAAATGGCTGTTGGCCAATCCCGAGAATCGCAGGCGCCTGGCCCGGACTGCGCACGAGCGCATCACGCAGGGCGGGCACAGCTACGCCGATCGTTTGCGTGTAATGCTGGCTGGGGGTCCTCCTCAACCATGATCGAGGCTATCTTCTACGCCAATCCCGACACCTATCCCCCGATCATCAACAGCACGCGTCTTCTGGCGCAAGCGGGCTATCGGGTGGACATTCTGTGCCGGGAGTATGGAGCGAGATGGGGCATCCAATATCCGACGGCAACAACGGTGCGCCGCCTGCCGGATGCGAGCCAGCGCACCTGGGCCGCCTATTTGGGTTTTGTCAAGCATGTTTGGCAGCAGGCGCGCCGCGATGCAACAGTCTATATCGGACACGACATGCACGGATTTCTACCAGCACGCTTGTTGGCTACGCGCCTGCATAAGCCGCTCATCTACCACTGCCATGACTTCACGCTCGACAGCAGCCAGCTGGCCTGGGGAGGGCGGCTAGTTGCAGCCTTTGAGCGACGCTGGGCACGAACAGCCGATCTGGTAATCGTCCCAGACGCGGAACGGGGACAGGTGGGACTGCAAGCGTTACGATTGCGTGAAACTCCCATGATCGTGGCAAATGCGCCTTTGCATGCCCCCCCGCCCTCTCTGCGTCTGCAGGAGAGCGTGCAGGCGATGGGAAAGAGCTGGCGGCACACCGTCTTGCGACAGGGGGTAGTTGGGCCTGGGCATGCCCTGGAAGCCACGATCCAATCTCTGCCTCACTGGCATCGACCGGATTGGGGATTGGCGATCTTAGGCGGAGGCGATCCGGCTTATGGAGCCTATTTGCAGCAACTGGCCTCTGATCTCGATGTGTTGTCACAGGTGGCCTTTCTGCCGGCAGTGGCGTATGACGAAGTGGCCCGGTTTACAGTCGGCGCAGATCTGGGACATGGGTTATACGAGCCGACCCACGTCAACAATATGTACATCACAACGGCATCGAACAAGCTCATGGAATACATGGCTGCCGGCATTCCGGTCCTGGTCTCGGACCGGCCGGGTCTGCGCGCCATGGTAGAGCGCTACGAATGCGGCCTGACCGCCG
>CAZEPA010000167.1:0-8372 GCA_964513955.1 uncultured Anaerolineae bacterium
GCTTCGACGGCACTAACGCCGGCTGCAAACACATTCCTGATCTCGTGTTCAATGTGGACAGGCCCCTGCAGATCGCTTTCCTGCGCGGCTATTTCCTGGGTGACGGCACCCTGGACACGCGCAAGATGTCGTTTACTACGACATCGGAACTCCTGGCAAACGAACTAATGTATCTGTTGGCCGCGCACGGGGTGGCGGCGTCTTTGTCGCAGCGTGAGCCAACGGGTCAACCGAGCGGCCTGATTCGCGGCAAACCGATTGTCACGCGCCGTACAGCCTATCTCCTGACGGTGTCTGGGCGTGAAGCTATGACCGCCCTGGCGCCTGTATGGCAGGATCATCCGCGTGCGGCGGATGTACGCAGTTGGCTGGCAACCGCCGCGGGTCACGGTGGACTGCGGGCTGCCACACCGCTGCGCGGTGATCTGCTCGGCCTGACAGTTCGTTCCGTGCGCCAGGTGCCAGCGTCCAATCGCAAAGTCTACGATTTCTCGGTTGAGGGCGACGAAACCTTCATCGCTGGCGTCGGCGGTATTGCGTTGCACAACACGGACGCTGACGTAGACGGCAGCCACATCCGCACGCTGCTGCTGACGATGTTCTTCCGCTACATGGAGCCGTTGATCGAAAAGGGGCACCTCTACATCGCACAGCCGCCCCTCTACCTTGTCAAGAAAGGCAAAGACCAGCGCTACGCTTACTCGGATGCGGAGAAGGATCGGCTGGTGCAGGAGATGGGCAGCGACGGGGGCAACCTGGTCGTGCAGCGGTATAAGGGTCTGGGCGAGATGAACCCGGAGCAGTTGTGGTCCACCACGATGAACCCGGAGAACAGGACTCTGCTACAAGTGACCATCGAGGACGCGGCCGCGTCTGACCGCACCTTCGACATGTTGATGGGCGAGGCGGTGCCCCCGCGCAAGCGTTTCATCCAAACGCACGCCAAGCAGGTGCGCAACCTCGACGTGTAAAGAAGCCACTAAAAAGCCTTCCGAAGTCTTAAAGACTTCGGAAGGCGAGTGCGGAGATCGTTACAGATCGCTGCTGGTCATGATGAAGAGCGGTTTCATCTCGAAGCTCTTGTAATGCGGACGCAGGCGCTCTGTGTTGTAGAACCGCTCGACATCCACCACCTTCTTGGTGCTGGTCACCACTTCCAGCGGCACGTGATCGTAGCGGCCGTTCTTGAGCACCACCAGCCGGCCATGCAGGCCTTGCAGAATCAAGTCCAACGCCAGGTTGCCATAGGCCATCGGCACGATTGAATCAATGGCGTCGGGATCGCCCCCGCGCACCAGGTAGCCCAGCTTCTGGTTGATACATTCGATCTTCTTGCCGTTGTTGAACTTGGGCGATGTTTCCTTGAGCTTCTCCGAAACCACGTCGCCGATGCCGCCCAGTTTGGCGTGACCGTACGCGTCCTTCTCTGCGTTCTGGAAGATCATCTCGCCGCCCTCGAACATGGCGCCTTCGGACACCAGTACCACGGAATACTTGCTGGGGTTCTTGTAACGATCGGCCACGAGCAGCTCGGTCAATTGCTCCACGTTGAACTTGTACTCTGGAATCACACAGCGATTGGCGACGCCGGCCATGGTCGGCAGCATGGCGGTAAAACCGGCATAGCGGCCGAAGACTTCCATGACGAGGAAACGTTCATGCGAGCCAGCCGAAGTGCGCAGGATGTTGGTCATGGAAATGGTGCGCGTGACGCAGGTGCTGAAACCAATGCAGTAATCGGTGCCAGGCACGTCATTGTCCATCGTCTTTGGAATGGCGACAACCTTGAAACCCTCTTGCGCCAGGCGTACGCCATAGCTCAGGGTGTCATCGCCGCCGATGGGGATGACATAATCAACGCCCAACCAGGCCAAGTTCTTGAGCACCTCCGGGGTCAAATCGTTCGTGTCAGCCTTGTACTGCTCTTGCAGGTGCGCCGGTACACTCTTGCGCGACACAGTGCTGGGCCGCGTGCGCGAGCTGTGCAGGAAGGTGCCGCCGGTGCGGCCTGCCCGGTTGACCACCTCTTCCGTGAGCCATTGAAAATTGTCGGCGTTATCGGCCTTTTCATCGCGCACGATATCAATCGCGCCGCCCCAACCGTGGCGAATACCCACTACCTTGTAGCCTTCGCGCAGCGCCCGGATCGTGACCGCGCGAATGGCGGGATTAAGCCCGGGCACGTCGCCGCCGCCCGTCAAGATGCCGATCACACCCTTAATCTTGTTAATGTTTGCCATGAGAAAAAACCTCTGTCAGATGATTGGGATTATTATAGAAGGTCGCGCATGGGGGTCAAATTACTGGTAGAGCCAGAACTCACCACTGAAGTATATCCGCGTCGCGCGGCCTGACTATGGCCTTCGTCATAGTCAGCAGTATTTAGCCAGACCAGGCGGCCTTTTCCCATCTCCGGCCACCAATCTCTGGTCTCCAATTGACAGCATCCCCGCGCCGTGTACAATGACATCGGTCACTGTGCCCACATCGCGGCCGCATGAGCGGGAGGAATTTGATGATGTACTTCAACCAGACGCCGCCTACCTTGGGCAATCAATACGACGATGACCGCGTGCTGATTGCCTATCTGGCGCGCACCCTGCCCCCCACCATTCAGCAGGCGATTGAACCTGAGCTGCGCGCGATGGGGCGCCTGGCCGGCGGTGAGCTCTATCAACAGCAACTGGCTGATCGGCTGAACGAACCGGTGCTGACGACGTGGGATGCATGGGGCGAACGGGTAGATCGCATCGAGGTGACACCCCTCTGGCGCGTCGCCGAGCGCCTGGCCGCCGAATATGGACTGGTGGCTGCGGGCTACGAGCCGACCTTCGGGCGCTTTGCTCGCCTACACCAGTTTGCCCTGGTCTACTTGTTCACCCCGTCCACCGATATCTACAGTTGTCCGTTAGCCATGACCGACGGCGCCGCGCGCACCCTGCTCGTGTCGGGCAATCGCGCCTTGATCGAGCGCGCAGTCCCGCACCTGACCAGCCGCGACCCGGCCATGTTTTGGACCAGCGGCCAGTGGATGACCGAGCTGACCGGCGGCTCCGATGTTGGTTTGTCTGAGACGACAGCGCAGCCAGCGGCGGATGGCGGCTGGCGCCTGAGTGGCCGCAAGTGGTTCACGTCAGCCATCACGTCGCCCATGGCGCTGACCCTGGCGCGGCCGTTGGGTAATCCGCCCGGCGGCAAAGGCCTGGCGCTCTTTTACGTCGAAACGCACGACAGCGCAGGCCGACCGAACCAGATTCAGGTGGCGCGCTTGAAGGATAAATTGGGCACGCGCAAAGTGCCGACGGCCGAACTGCTCCTGGAAGACACGCCGGCGCTGCTGGTCATGGGCGCCACCCACGGCGTGCGCAACATGGCGACCATGCTCAACATCACGCGCACCTGGAATGGCGTCAGCGCGGTCAGCTTGATGCGCCGCGGCATTGCCCTGGCGCGCGATTACGCAGGCAAGCGCGTGGCCTTCGGCGCGCCGCTGGCGCAGAAGCCGCTGCATGTGGATACCCTGGCTGGCCTGCAGGCGGAGTTCGAGGGCGCCTTTCACCTGACCTTCCTCGTCGTCGAACTGCTCGGACGCAGCGAAACGGGCGAGGCCAATGCTGAGCAGGCGGCGCTGCTGCGCATGCTCACGCCAATCATGAAACTGACTACCGCCCGTCAGGCCGTCGCGGTGCTGAGCGAAGTGGTCGAAGCCTTTGGCGGCGCTGGTTATGTCGAAGACACAGGCATCCCCACATTGTTGCGTGACGCGCAAGTGCTTTCGATTTGGGAGGGAACGACCAACGTGCTGGCGCTTGATGCCCTGCGCGCGCTCAGTGGGCCAGAAGGCATGACCGTGTTGGCCGCGGAGATTATGCGTCGCTGCGCTGCGGCGCACGATGCGCGCCTGGCCGATGCGGTGCAGGCCGTACAACAGGCGCTGCAGCGAGCAGAGCAGTGGCTGCAAAGCGCAGCCAGCGCGGGCAGCGATGCGTTGGAAGCAGGCGCACGCCGCTTTGCGTTGACCGTCGGGCGGTCGCTGGAACTGGCTTTGCTCGTGGAACAGGCGCAGTGGGCGCTGGAGCATGGCGGCGACCAACGACCCCTGGCCGCGGCCCGCCGCCTGCATCTGGCGGGCGTAGACATGATTCGGGCCGCGCTGGCAACCGACGCCAGCTTGCTCGCGACGGATCGGCGCGACTGAGACTTTCGACATACACCGAGGCGCGTAATGCAATCTTCAGACGATAGGCCGCCGCCAGAGCCAGGCACATTGGCGGAATCAACGGCGTGGACAGAACGGCAGCCGAACGGTTTTGGCTGCATCTTCATCGGCACGGGCGGCGCCTTTGCCATCCTGACGGTTCTGAGCTTCATCTTTTTTCGGCGCACCGGCCTGGTGGATATCGTGTCGCTCGGATTGATTGCCTTTGTAGCGATTTTCGCGCTGGTGCAGATCTGGTTTGGCGTTTGGCTCCTGCGCGGCGCGCGCCCCGCGCGCTAGTGCCGGGCGCGTAAACGCCGCCAACCTGCCTGTTTAATGCCAGGTTAGCGGCGTTTGCGGATCTTCCCTGTCAGTCTACCAGGCCGGGGTCAGCACGCCGCTGGCGTTTTGCCAGTACGGCGTCCAGACGAGAGATACGAGTTGGACCGCAATATCGCTCTTCTTGGGCTTGAGCACCAGCGTGTCCATATCCTCGGTGGCCGGATCGGTCTTGGCCGCCAGGGCGTCCACCTCGGCTTTCATGTCGGCTTCGAGATCGGCCAACTGCTGCTGCATGGCTTGCACGTTTTCCTGCGCACGCGTCACATCCTCGCCCTGCTGCATGGCGCGGCCGACGCCGCGGGCGGCTGTCGTTGCTTTGCCAATAGTTGAGGTCGAGACTGACTTCCGACCCAGGAATGCGCCGATGATCGTGGCGCCGACCGAAATCGCGGTTTGCATTTTGGCCTGGCTGGCCTGATTCTTTTCGCGATCAACGGCCAGTTCGGCACGGCGGATTTTTTCTTGCAGTGCAGCCAGCTTGGGCGCGTATTTCTTGCGCAGCATGTCAGCCGCGTCATCGCGCTGTTCGTGCACTACCTGACTCAAACGCACGCGAAAGTCCCGTTCGCTTTCGCCAGGATTAGAGATTGCGCCGGTGCCTGGGCTGCGGAACAGCTCCAGCTTGTGCGTGCTGTAGGCCCAATCCACAAAGTCACGATTCCAGGCGACATAACTCCTGGCGCGGCCGGCCACGGCCGGCAAATCGGCAAATTGCCCTGGCTTGGAGGGCGCCTTCTCGAGATCCTTCAAGCTCCACTCGGGCACCACGCTTTCGTCCCAATTGACTGGTACGGCCGCGTCGCTTATGGCGGTTTCAAAAATCACATTATCGGCCGTGTCCACCTTCGACTTGCTGTCGGCATAGCGAATCTTGGCCGCGCCCACCAACCTGGGCTGGTAGATCAACGTGCCGCCACTGCCGCGCACGGGAATGAAGAACTGACTCACATCGGGCGGCAAGGTGGGCTGCAAGCCGGCCGCCTGAGCGGCTGCGGCGGCCGAGACCCTGGTCGGCGGCTGGCCCAACGGCACCGCGGCTGGTTCTTCTTCAGGCGTAGACGTTGGGGCCGCAGGCGCAGCCGATGGCGGCCGCGCCTGAACTCCGGCAGTTGGCGCGGCTGCGGCTGCAGGCGCCGCGGCCATACGCGCCTTATAGGGATCCATCAGCACCTTGATCTGGCTGCGCGTCAACGGCCCACGCAGGTAGGACATGGCCCAACGCGTAGTAAAGACTACCGGCGCATCCTCATGCGTGTTATTCATCAGGAAAACGCGGCTGCCCAGGCCAGAAATGATCTGCTCTGTCTGCGCACGATCAAAATTGGCGTTCGCCGCGACAGCCGCGCCTTCCAGACCATCCATCACCCGCGCCTTGTCGCGCTCGGTTTGCAGGCGGCCAATGAACCAGGTGCCTGCGTTGCTCAGACCCTTGTAGTCCAAATCCACCGGGTTCTGCGTGGCTAGAACGATGCCCACACCAAACGCGCGTCCCTGCTTGAGCAGGGTCAGCAGCGGCAGCTTGGACGGCGGGTTGGCGATCGGTGGGAAAAAGCCAAAAATCTCATCCATGTAGACCAGTGCGCGCAGGCTGGTGGTGCCGGACTGCGTGCGCATCCAGCCGAGCACCTGGTTGAGCAGCAGGGAGACGAAGAACATACGCTCGGCATCGCCCAGGTGCGCAATGGAGAAAATGGCGACGCGCGGTTTGCCCTTGGGTGTATAGATGATCTGCCCGATGTCTAGGGGCACCCCTTCCATCCAGCTGGCAAAGCCGGGCGAGGCCACCAGATTGTTGAGCGCCAACACCAGGCTGAAACGATCCTTGGCCGGATAGAAAGATTCGAGGTCGAGCACGCCGATGCGGGTCATGGACGGCGTCTGGATGGCCTGGATGAGCGAGGCCAGGTCAAGGTCACGGCCCTCGCGCCAGGACTGACCAATGACGGTGGAGACCAGGATATGCTCTCGGCTGGTCAGCGGGTCGGCATTGATGCCCAACATGCCCAGCAGACTGGTCACCGTGGTGTTGATGCGCTCCTGCAGTAATTCGCCATCGTCTATGATCTCAAACGGCGGCACGGCGAAGGACTTGAGGATAGAAACTGGTACGCCGGCGTTGCTGCCGGGCGTGTAGATGACGAACTCGGCTGCGTCGCGCAGGCGCTGGATGCGTGCGCCATCCTCTCCCCAGTCGCTCAAGCCCTTTTTCCACAAGGCCGCCTGTTGGTTGGCGTAGTCTTCGGACGTCAAGCCCTTCTTAGCGGCATCTTCGGCGTTGACCCAGGGCAAGAAATCTTCGCCGCGCAACTGCGGGAAAGTCAGAAACAGGTTACACAGGTCACCCTTGGGGTCAATCAAGATGGAAGGGATGCCATCAATGGCCGCCTCTTCAATCAAGTTAATGCACAGGCCGGTCTTCCCCGAACCGGTCATGCCCACGCACACCGCATGAGTCACCAGGTCTTTGGAATCGTAGAGGATGAGGTTATCCTCCATCGCCTTTTTGGCGAGGTCATACTCACGACCGAGATAGAACACACCAAGCTTCTCAAAATCCTGCATCGTACCATCTCCTTAGGTTGAGCATCACGTTCGATCATGAACTACTCCGGGTTCCCGCTAAAAACATCAGTAGCAGCGCCCCCCGCGCTGGTTAGGATTGGGAATTTTCCACGCCTAGACTACACGACCAAGGTTAAGAGCCAAATGAATCGTCTCCGTTCTCCATCTGCATCGCAAGCTGGCGCAGCCAACCCACGAATCCGCGCACGTCGGTATCAAAGGCCTGAGACACGGCCGAATAATTGGCGACCAGGCGTTCCAGGCGCGCAATGTCGAGTTCGAAGCCATACAGATTGCGTACGATATGACGAAACGCAAGGTACTCCTGCAGGTGATGCGCTGTGCTGATTGACAAGATGGCAGGGCGTCCTTCGCGTTCTACGCTGAATCGTTCCAGTAGACGTTTATGCCAGTCAAAGCCAGTGGGTAAAGCGCCATTCAGCTCGGTAGCAATCATCTGCAAGACGCGTTCGCAACCGGTGTAGAAATTGTGCAGCTTGAGCGCCAGATTTTCGTAGAAGAGCTGTGCACGCGCCGGATCGCGTGTGATTTCATCGCGCACCATGAGAAAATCGTGCTGCAAGCGTTGCAGCTTGGCAAGTTCAGCCTCAAGATCGGCAGCAAGCTCACGTAGTTCGCTCGCGCTTTTTTGCTTCATCAGATTTCCTCACCTGTAGACAGGACGCGTTCGCGAAAACGAGGCTCAAGATCCTCTAGCGGTTTAAGGTCTACCCAGAAATGCGTCATGGCATTCAGTTCACCGAGCGCACGGAAGAAGTCTGCCTTGAGCAACCCTTCCACAGCCAGGTCAATATCTGACCCGGCCGCGAAGTCGCCGCGCACAAGAGAGCCAAACAAAATAATGCGCTTCACACCATAATGCTGACGTAAATGGGCCGCCATGTGTGTGACGGCCATGCGCGCTTGTTGCGCCAGGCGTGCATGATAGGCCGCCTGCCGCTGCTGGCTGCGCCGCCAGTATGCGACATACGGCCTCATATCGTTCGTAGAGAGTGGTGAGGCGCTCATGACCCAATTTTAGCACAGGTAGGCGTGATTGTCATCATGACATGGGCGCGAAATTTGACCCCTAAGAACAAACGTGCTATTATTTCCCATCCCTTCGGACCTGGAGGTACCAATGGCAAACGCAATCAACTGGTTCGAGATTCCCGTGTCCGATATGCCGCGGGCTGTTGCCTTCTACAGCGCGATTCTTGGCGCGCAGATCAGTGCGGACCCCGCTTCGCCCGGCTACCAAATGGCGATG
>CAZEPA010000168.1:0-8365 GCA_964513955.1 uncultured Anaerolineae bacterium
GCTCGGATCCGCCTTCATCCCTGCGTTCACGGCGCGTCTGGTGCATGGCGACCGCGCCGCGGCCTGGCGGCTGGCAAGCGCCGTCGCTAACCTGATGGTCCTGGTGCTCACCATCGTTGCCGTGATCGCTGCCATCAGCGCACCCTGGTTGGTGCGTCATCTCCTGGCTCCGGGCTTCAGCGCCAGCCAACAAGTGTTGACCGTCAGCCTGATGCGTCTGATGCTCATTTCCACCATCATCTTTGGGATCAGCGGCCTCGTGATGGGCGCGCTCAATGCCATGCAGCATTTCCTGGCGCCGGCCGCCGCGCCGGTCATCTACAACCTGGCCATCATCGGCGGAGCCTCACTGCTGGGCAAAACCCTGGGCGTGCGCGGCCTGGCGATCGGTGTGTTGGTCGGCGCGGTCGGCCATCTCCTCGTGCAGACGCCCGCGCTCATCCGCCACGGCGCTCGCTACACGCCCGTGCTCGACGTGCGCGACGCTGCGGTACGGGAGATCGGTCGCTTGATGGCGCCGCGTGTCTTGGGCCTGGCGGCCGTGCAGCTCAACTTCTGGGTGAATACCATCCTGGCGTCCGGCTTGCCAGAAGGACGCTTGGCCGCGCTCAACTACGGCTGGCTGATCATGCTGCTGCCGCAGGGCATTTTTGCCCAGGCCGTGGCGACGGTGGCCTTTCCAACGTTCGCCGCGCAGGTGGCTCATCACAACGTGCCGGCGCTGCGCCGCACCTTCACCACCTCGCTGCGCACGATCCTCTTCTTCACCCTGCCCGCGGCCATCGGACTGATTTTACTGGCAGGGCCGTTGATTACGGTGCTCTTGCAGCGCAACGCCTTCACGGCCGATTCCACCGCGCTGGTAGCGACGGCGCTGCAGCTGTATGCGTTGGGACTCGTGGGTCATTCCGTGGTCGAGATCGCCGCGCGCGCGTTCTACGCGCTGCACGATACAGCCACCCCAGTCGTCGTGGGCGGCGGCGCGATGCTCTTGAACATCGTGCTCAGTCTGCTTCTGCTCGGCCCGCTGCAGCACGGCGGCCTGGCCCTGGCAAACAGCATCGCCACGACACTGGAGATGATCATTCTGCTCTGGTTGCTGCGTAAACGGATGGGCGGTCTGGAGGCGGGAACGCTGGCGTCATCACTCTGGCGCACCGGCCTGGCCAGCCTGGCGTTGGGCATCATGGTCTGGGGATGGCAGCAGGCGCCGGGGGTATCCGGCGCCTGGCTGAAAGTGCTGTTTTGCCTGCCGTTGGGTGCAGGTGTTTATCTAACCGTGGCCTGGCTGCTGCAGGCTGAGGAGTTACAGGCCCTGCGTCACCTCTTGCGCCGCTGAACGGCCTGACGCGGAGGGCGCAGCCTCAGTTGCGGCTGCGCAGCTTGCTCAGCAGATTGAGAATTTCCAGGTACAACCAAACCAGCGTGACCAGCAGGCCGAAGGCGCCGTACCATTCCATGAACTTGGGCGCGCCCTGGTTCACCCCTTGCTCGATGAAGTCGAAGTCCAGCACCAGGTTGAGCGAGGCGATGACGACGACAACCAGGCTGAAGCCAATGCCGATCAGCCCGCTCTCATGGATGTAGGGGATGCGCACGCCGAAGAAGCTGAGCACAAACGACGCCAGATACAAGAGGAAAATTCCGCCTGTGGCCGCGCTGACGCCAAGTTTGAAGTTTTCCGAAGGGCGGATACGCAGAATGGTGTACGCGCCCAGCAGCGCCAGCATGATGGCAAAGGTCAGCCCAACGGCCTGGACGACGATGCCAGGATAGGCCAATTCCATCAACGCAGAGAGCGCGCCCAGCAGAATGCCTTCGAGCAGCGCGTAGAGCGGCGTGGTGATGGGCGCCCAGGTCTTCTTGAAGATCGTCAGCAGGGCCATCAACAAGCCGCCGATAAGGCCGCCGTAGATCCACGGCGTGATCGTGGAAGAAGCGCCGCCTGTCTGCACCACGCCAGCGACCCGCGACCACATCCAGGCCGCGGCGGCCGCGCAGAGCAAAAGTAGAATCAGCGTCTTCTGCACGACGCCCGGCAGCGTCATCACCTCGGTCGCCGGCCCCAGGCCGACAAACGTTTTCTCACCCAGAGTCGGATTTGAACTACGCATAGAGACCTCCCATCAACATGACGTGCATCTTGCCATCAGCGAAAGCTGTCTGCGGTCAGGCGCAGGCCATCGCGCAGACTCACCTGCGGCTCCCAGCCCAGATCGCGCCGGGCCTTGCTTGCGTCCAGGTAGGTGCGCGAGACTTCACCCAGCTTGGCCGGTCCGTAGTGCGGCGCCAGGGCGTAGCCCGTGGCGGATTTCAATTCGGCAAAAACGGTGTTGACGCTGCTGCCCACGCCGCTGCCCAAGTTGTAGATGCCGCTGCCCGGCGTTTCCAGGGCCAGCAAGTTGCCGCGCGCAATGTCACCCACATAAACGAAATCGCGCACCTGCTCGCCGCTACCATTGATCGTAACGCCGCGGCCAGCCAGCATAGCGCCGGTGAAGATCGCAATGACGCCGGCTTCGCCCAGCGGGTCTTGTCGGGGGCCGTAGACGTTAGGATAACGCAGCACGGTGTAGTCCAGCCCGTAGTTGTGATGATACAGATAAAGATAATGTTCGACGGCATGTTTGCTGGCGCCATAGGGGTCCAGCGGATTGATTGGGTGGTCCTCCGTGACCGGCAAGAAGAGGGGCTCCCCATAGCAGGCGCCGCCGGTTGAGGCGTAGATGATGCGCTGGCAACCATGGCGCCGTGCGGCTTCCAACAGGTTGATGGAACCGAGCACGTTGACCGCGGCGTAGCGCCCAGGTTCAATTAACGACTCGCGCACGTTCGCCAGGGCTGCCTGGTGGGACACCGCGTGTGGGCGGTGTTCGGCAAAAACTCGTTGCAGGCCCACCTCATCCAGAAGGTCTATCTCGTGAAACGCAGACACCTGTGAGTTCAGATTGGCGCGCTTGCCGGTGCTGAGGTTATCCACCACGATGACCTCGTGGCCCGCAGCAATCATCACGTCGGTCACATGAGAGCCGATGAAGCCAGCGCCGCCCGTTACCAAGATACGCATGTAAAACGTGTTCCCTTCCCAAGATGCTGCGCCATCGGGCGCAGCGTTGTTTCAAAGATAGGGTACATGAAAGGTTCGAGAATGTCAAGGCGCATGGCTGGCGGGGTGCATTTCGGGCCGGGGCAGGTTGGAAGGTGGGCGATTAAGATCGCGGCAGACGCTGCCAAGCCCGCCGTGGCGGGCTGCGCCCCAAAATTGAAATGCACCTGTCTCTCATGTCCGAGATTGACAACATCCTTGCATCCCTTCTATAATGACGGCGCTTGCATGACACTTGTCAAGTTAATAATAACATACCCCATGCGGCACAGCCGGTCGAATCAAGGGCTGCGCATGGCGGAGTTGAGATGAATAACGAGTTTCTAAATAGCATCCACGTGGTGCGACGACGCGCCTGGCTGATTGGCCTGCTGGTCATCGTCACTGTCGCCACCATTTTGTACCTGGGCTACACCGCACCTGCCAGTTATCAGGCCCGCGTGCGCTTGCGCGTGCTGGCCGTGGAATCGGAAGCTGTCACGCTGTTTGCGCCTTCGTCCGCGCTGCCAGGGCGTGAGCAGATCATCAACACGCGCGAAGAGTTCTTCTCCTTTCTGCGCGGCCGCAACGTAGCCTGGCAAACCATCGGCGAGCTCGGGCTGACGATGGATGCGGACACACTGCAGCAGCGCATGACCTTTGAGGAGCAGGACGATTTCGTCAGTGTAGTTGCCACCGCGGAACGGCCAGACCTGGCGGAAAAAATCGCGACCACCTATGTCAATTACGCGCTCCTGGCCTATCGCGAGTTTCGTCTCTCCCCCGTCAACCAGAGCGCGCAGTTCATTGACACGCAGCTCGCCGACGAGCGCCAAAAGTTGAACGCCGCGCAAGACGCGTTCCTGAAGTTCAAACTCGCCAACGCCATCGAATCACTGCCCGCGGAAATTCAGGCCTTGCAGGGCGAACTGCGACGCCTGCGCCTGGATCGCGATCAGGCGGTGATTGATGAGCAGCAGGCGCAAGCTACGCTCGATCTGTATCAGGCTGCGGCCGACCAGGCGCAGGCGCAGACATTCGCTTTGCTGGCCCCGGCGCCAACGCCCAATCCGCGCACGCCGCGCCCCACCTCCACGCCGCTGCCCCCCGGCGCCACCGTGACGCCTGACTTGGGCGCTTCGTTGAGCGCCGACGCGCGCCAACAGTGGGCGCGCACCTATCAGGATGAGGCCCTGCGCTATCAGAACCTGGTGACCGAACAACGTGTGCGCATCCAGCAGGCGCGCGCCAGTCAGACTCGCTACGATCAGATGATTGCGCAGCGCGAAACCGAGATGTCGTCTCTGATCGGTCTGCATACTGAATACGACAATCGTGAGGCGGCGGTCAAGCAGGCCGCCGATTCGGTAGCCTTCCTGGCCGACAAAGCTGCCGAAGCTCACCTCCGTGAAAGCCAGGGCCTCAACTCCGGATTCCTGCAGATCATCGAGCCGGCGCGCATCCCGACCGATCCTACCCCATCGCAAACTGCCCGCCTGGCGTTGGTCGGCGCGGTGCTGGCTTTCCTGGCCGGCATCGTCCTCGCGTTTGTCCTTGAATTCTTAGGCGCGGCGCGCCAAGACAGCCCCGCGGGTCGGCGGCCGGCCCCGCGCACGAGTGGGCAGTGAGCGCCATTCCACGCGTGATCGCGTTTGTGGACCTGGCGCCGCGCGCCGGCGGCTCGATTGTCAGCCTGCAGTTGTTGGCGCATGGCCTGGCTGCCCGCCGCTGCCCGGAAAATGGCGCGACGCTGTGTTATCGGTTGGCCGTCATTCTCAACGCCGCCAATCCAGCCGTGACGCGCTATCGCGACAGCGGCTTTTTTGCCGGCGGCGTGCAAACCATCGGCTCGCGGCAGGGCCTGGGAGATGATTACCCTGTGTTGCTCGAACGAGCGCGCCAAAGCGACCCCCTGTCACGTCTGCGCCAAACGCCCCTGCTGGGGGCCGCGTGGCAGAGCGCAGGCATGGTGGTGCGCTTGGCGCGCGAGATTTTGCCGCAGGCCCGCCGCCTGCGGGCCGTGCTGGCGCTGCAGCACCCCAACCTGGTGCATTTCAATGACATCGTGCCTGTTAGCCGCGCCGGTATTTTGGCTGCTTCCTGGCTGCATCGCCCCATCGTCTGCCATGTGCGCGCCCTTGATCCGTTGACCTGGTTCGACCGTTGGCTGACCAAGCGCGTGGACGGATTCATCTACATCTCGCAGGCGGTGGCTGATCAACAGCGACGGGCCGGCGCGCAGGTGCGTCGCGGCCTGGTGGTGCCCAACGCCGTCAACCTGGATGATTTTCCGGCCGCGCGGCGCCCCGGCGCACTGCGCCAGGAACTAGGCATTGCCCACGACGCGTTTGTGGTGGGGAGCCTGGGTCGCCTGGTCACGTGGAAAGGGCACCACGTGGCCCTCGCAGCCTTTGCCGCGTTGACGCAGCACTGCCCCACCGCGCATCTCCTCATTGTGGGCGCGCCCGATGTGGCCGAACCAGGCTTGGAGCATGATCTGCGCGAGTTGGCGACGCAGCTCAACCTCAGCGACCGTGTCACCTTCGCCGGGCACCGTGACGATGTCCCGCAGGTGCTGTCCACGCTCGATGTCCTGTGCCATTGCGCCATCGAACCGGAGCCGTTTGGCCGTGTCGTCATCGAAGGCATGGCCGCTCGGCGCCCCGTCATTGCCAGCGCGGCGGGCGGCGTGGTAGAAATCATCGAGTCGGGAGTCAATGGGCTGCTCGTGCCGCCTGGCGATAGTGCGGCCCTGGCCGCCGCCTTGACCGACCTGTGGCAGCACCCGCTGAAGGCTTCGGCGCTGGCCGCGGCCGGCCGCCAACGAGTTGAAACGCACTACACGCTCGCGCAGCACGTTGCCGGCGTCGAAGCGATGTACAATGATATTCTGGGCGATGGGCTGCCGTGACTATGCGTCTCAAATCCTGGCTGACCTGGCGGCCGTGGCTAGAGCAGGCGGGCCTGATCGCCTTCGTGATCGTCCTGGGGCTGACGCTTGGCCTCACCCTCTGGAATCCGCAGCGTTTGCCGCTGACGGTGGCGCTGGTGGCTTCTGCGTTTGTACTGCTGCTCGTCACGCTCGACCCGCTGCTGGGCCTGGCGGCCTGGATCGCCATCTCGCCGTTTGCGCCGTTCCTCAACCTCGACATTCATCTCGGCGAGGCCATCCCTGATCTGGCGTTGACGCGGCTGGCGGCTGGCTGGGCGGTCGTCTTACTGGCTGCGCAAGCCGCCACCAGGCGCCGGCGTCTGGCTCCCCCCAACCTGCTCGATGTTATGCTCTTCGTCTTTGGCATTGCCATCGTTCTCAGCGGCCTGGCTTCGATTTATGGGCCAAGCGCCGGCGTTCAGACCGCTTTCGATGCCTATCTGCTGCCGTTCCTGGCCTACGCGCTCGCGCGCAACCTGGCGCAGACCCCCCGCGCCGCGCGCGTCGTGCAAATCACCCTCGTAGTGATTGGCGCCTACCTGGCGTTCCTGGTCCTGCAAGAACAAGCCACCGGCCGCGTCCTCTTCGCCCTGGACACGGTGCAGTTCACCTATGGCGCCGGTCTGCGGCGGGTGGTCAGCCTCCTCGGTAACCCGATCTTCTTCGGCATTCCGCTTGCCTTCAGCGTGGTCGCCGGCCTGCTGTTGTTGATGGCCGAGAAGCGGCGCCGCGGCCAGGCGCTGCTCGCGCTGCTCTTGTTGGCCTTCGTGGTTGCGGCCTTTTACACCTACAATCGCGCCAGTTGGGCCGGTGTGGCCCTGGGCGTGCTGGCGCCATCGCTCTTTTTTAGCCGCCTGCGCCGCATTGTGCTGCCGACGCTGGCCGCGCTGGCCCTGGTGGGCGTCTTGATCTGGCCGACCCTCAGCCAACAGCCGATCATCAAAGAACGCTTGGCCGATGAAGATTCGGTCAACGATCGTCTGAACAACGTCAACGTCGCGCTGACGCTGTGGCGCCAGTCGCCGATCTTTGGCATCGGCTATGGCAGCTTTGGCCTGACGGCGCTGGACCAGGGGCTTTTGCCGCGCATTGCCAAGTACGTCCCCGCGCCTCACAATTCGTATCTTTTTGTCTTGACCTCAGGCGGCTTGCTGGCCCTGGTTCCGTACCTCCTGAGCTTTGCCGTCATCGCGCGTGATCTGTGGCGCTTTGGCCGCCGACTTCGGCGAGGCCTCCGACAAGCTCAGGCATCGGGCGGTGAGCCTGTCGAACCGCAGTCGAACGCCCAGGCCTCGTGCGGTGAGCCTGTCGAACCGCAGTCGAACGCCCAGGCCTCGCGCGGTGAGCCTGTCGAACCGCAGTCGAACGCCCAGGCCTCGGGCGGTGAGCCTGTCGAACCGCAGTCGAGCCGCGCGCCGCGGGATGACCCAGACGCACGCGCGCGACGCGGCATGGTGATCGGGGGCTGGGCCATGCTGCTCATCATGGTCAGCACGTCGCTGACCTACGATGTCGCCACGGGCACATTGACCAGCCTGATGTTCTATTTCTTCATGGGAGCCGTCTATGGCGTGGCCGACGATGCAGCCATTCGTGCCTGAACAGCAAGCGCCAGAGGCGACTCTTTGCCGCGTGGCCTTGTTGGGCCTCTATCCGGCTGACCCGACGCGCATCGTTGGCGGCGTCGAAGCGGTGGTGGCGACCCTGGCGCACGAGCTGGCCGCGCTGCCCGGCATGGAAGTGCACGTCCTGAGCGGCAGCCCGGCCGTCGCCCAGATCACGCAGGAGCAGCACGGCCAGGTGACCGTCCACCGCGTGCCGGAGAAGCGCCTGGGCCGGCTCTTTTTGCTGCGCACCGATTGGTGGTGGCTGCGTCAGGCCATCTGCGCGGTCGCGCCCGATGTGGTGCACGCGCATGGCTCCGGCGCGTACGTCGACGCGGCGCTTTCCAGCCGCCTGCCAGCCGTGGTCACCGTGCATGGCGTCGTGGCCCAAGAGGCGCGCCTGGCCGCGCAGTCAGGCGGCCTGGGCACGCGCCTGCGCTGGACTTTCGATCGCCTCTACGAGCGCTACTGCCTGGCGCGTGCGCGTAATATCATCGTCATCAGTCCCTATCTACTGCGTGAGTTTCCCTGGCTGGCGCAGCGCGCGCGCATCACCGCGATTGAGAATCCGGTGAACGCCGCCTTTTTTGACATCCACCGCGCGCCGTCGCCAGCCACTATTCTGTGCCCGGCGCGGATCATCGCACGCAAAGGCATTCTCGACCTGATTCAGGCCTTCAGCCAGGTTGCTGGCGCGACCAGTCAGGCCGAGCTGCGCCTGGCCGGCGAGGTGGGCGCAGAGCC
>CAZEPA010000169.1:0-8340 GCA_964513955.1 uncultured Anaerolineae bacterium
TGCCTGCGGCGCACCCATGCCTCGTCTCCAGCGCGATGAAGATGATCACCCCAGGTGTTGTGGACCTGGTCAAGCTGGCCAATGATGGCAAGTTCCCCGGCGGCAACTACTACGGTGGTTCGGGCCTCGCTTCCTTCCATGATTTCGACGCCAAGCTGCCCCAGGCTCTCAAGGACAAGCTGACTGAACTCAAGAAGGGCCTCGACGCCGGCACCCTCAAGACTGGCTACCCCAAGGACCAGCCCGCCGCGACCGGCGACATCGGCACTGCAGCGAACCCCATCAAAGTTTACTTTGTTCCGTCGGTGGACGCCAACGTGATCGTGGCCGGCGGCGACATTATGGCGGCTGCACTGGAAAAGGCAACGGGCCTGAAGTTTAAGGTCTCTGTACCTACTTCTTACGCCGCCACCATCGAAGAGATGTGCGCCTCGCCCACGGACAGCATCGGCTTCATTCCGGGCCTGGGCTATGTGCTGGCAAATCAGCGCTGCGGCGTAGACGTCTCGATGAAGGCCGTGCGCCGCGGCCTCGATTGGTACGCTGCGCAGTACCTCGTGCTGCGCGACAGCCCCATCAAGACCCTGAAGGACCTGAACGGCAAGAAGTGGGCCTATCCCGATGCCGGTTCAACCTCCGGCTACCTCTACCCGCTGTACCAGATGAAGACCGAGGGCGTCACGCCTGGTGAAAAACTGGCCGCTGGTGGCCACCCCCAGGCGGTGCAGGCCGTATATGATGGCAAGGCCGACTTTGCCACCACCTTCTTCAGCCCGCCGGCCAAGCCCGAAGGCGAAACAGCCTGGAAGTGGGGCGACGATCCTGACATCCCAGCCGACAAGATCAAGGACTGCAAGATCAGCGATGACAAGAAGGCGTTGGTTTGCGGCGGCTGGACCGTGCTCGATGCGCGCACCAACGTGCGCGAGCAGGCGCCCGACGTCATCGAGAAGGTGCGCATCCTGGCGTTGACCGTGCAAATCCCCAACGACACGCTGAGCTTTGGCCCTGAGTTCCCCAAAGAACTACGCGCCAAGATCGAGCAGGCCATTATGGACTTCTCAAAGACTGAGGATTGGGCGAAGTCCATCGGCGACAGCAAGTTCTACGGTTGGACCAGCGTGACGGCCGCCACCGATAAGGAATATGACCCGATTCGCGGCGCCGTCGAAGCCAGCGGGTTGAAACTAGAAGACCTGGGCAAGAAGTAGACTGCACAGGCGTTCTGCCATAGCAACGGAATTGGGCAGAGGGAGTTCTCCTTCTGCCCAATTTTGTAGGTAGTCATAACGAATAGTAGCGAGAGGGGTCACACCGTGCTTGAAGTACGCAACCTCACGAAGGTGTACGACGGCAAAGTCCGCGCCCTGGACAACGTCAGTTTCACTGTCCCGGACGGCCAGTTCCTGGTGGTGATCGGCTTGAGCGGGTCGGGCAAATCCACGCTCCTGCGCTGCATCAACCGCCTGGTGGAGCCAACCAGTGGGCAGATCATTTGGAATGGCGAAGACATCACCGCCGCGCCCGCCGAAGACTTACGCCGCATCCGGCGCCGCATTGGCATGGTTTTTCAACACTTCAACCTCGTCAATCGTTCGAGTGTGTTGACCAACGTACTGGCCGGACGCCTGGGCTACGTCAACCCCGCCTTCAGCCTGATCAACCGTTTTCCCAAAGAGGATGTGGACAAGGCGCTGCAAAAACTGGATCGGGTGGGGATTCGCGATAAAGCTGCGGTGCGCGCCGACGAGTTGAGCGGCGGGCAGCAGCAGCGCGTCGGCATTGCGCGTGCCTTGATGCAAGACCCTGCATTGATCCTGGCTGATGAGCCGGTTGCCAGCCTGGATCCCGTGCTGGCGCACAGCATCATGACGCACCTGGAACAGATCAATCAGCAGGATGGCGCCACGGTTATTTGCAGCCTGCACTTCCTAGACCTGGTTCAACGTTACGCTGACCGTGTGATTGCCCTCAACCAGGGCATGCTGGTATTTGAGGGCAAGGCCAAGGATATTGACGACCAGCGCTTCAAAGAAATCTACGGCCAGGAAGCGGAGCGGGTTGGGGATGTCAAACGCTAACGGACGCACTATTTGATTTCTGGCAAATAACGCACAGCATTGACCATCTCGTTAGCCGAAACAGTATTCAAGAATCGCAGCAACCGGTGCAACAACTCACCCATCTGATGACGGGCAAACTGGTCTGAGAGCAGAATACCAGCGTGTTGACGATCATTCAGCGCCCACTGTCTGGCCAGCAGAACGTAGTCTCGCACATTAAACGAAAACAAGACCATGTCATGCGCCGTGGCATATAGCAAGTTGGCCTCATCGGTCTGCCCGGTCATACCAGCTTCGATGGCGCTGATGGCTTCCCGGCCTCGCTGGCGTAGCAGCACAGCCACGCGATCGGTTACATCTTCGTTTGTATAAAGGGTGATGAACAAGGACTCGTCAGCGGGCATAGGTTTCAGGGAATATGAGAACGCCATCGTGATCCATGACGGCGCCCGTGTCTGTCACAACCTCGGTGATGCGATTCTGATGAATCTCTGTTTCGATTTCTTGGCGGTGATCAAAATAGTAACTAATAGCATCATAAAGTGCAGCCGGTTCTAGCGGAGGATAGGCTTGCCCTATGTCATCGAGGCTATCACCGGCTTTCCACATGGCAACGATCAGCCAGACCGGGATGTTACTACCGCGTAAGACGGGACGCCCGCCGCGTTGGCCTTCCTGTCGTACCACATAGGGATGATCGGTAAGCTGAATTTGAGCGCGGAGTAACGTTTCGGCGAATTCATTCAGGTCGCGCTGGGCCGCACTTGCGTGTTGCGACAAGCGATCATACATTTGTTGTGAAATCGTTAGAACTGTAACCGGCGCCATAAGCCACCTTATAGAATCGTAGAGTCCGACTGCTGGAATCGGGCAACAGGTGCATGTCATTATAGGATGGCGATCAAGTGGTGTCAAACCTGCGCCAACGAGCACGGTCATTTTCCAGCAGAATCGTGAATCGTTACCAGGGCCTGAATCGCAGGGACCGGGTGCGCTCAGCTAAACGTACCAAGGAGCATTGTAGATCGTGAAACGTAGCCAAAAATCTATCATGCGTGCAGTCTTGACCGCCGTCATTATTGTGGTTGCTGTCGTCATTTACGCCTACGGTTTTCAGGTCACACAGGTCAATTTAGAGGAAACGGCCAAGCCTCAGCGTCAGCAGCAGCTGGTGCGCATCATCCGCGCGATTGTGCAGCCCGATCTGTTGACCTATCCCACGGAGTCTACCAAGACGTTGGTGCCGATTTTGGTTCCTTGTCCGGCCAACCCGCCTGCGCCCGCGGCCGCGTCCGCCACAGGACCTGTTTTGACCATCTCCAAACCGTGCGCGGCCGGCGATGAGCGCATCAGCGTGACGGGCGCCAATTTCCCGCACAACGCCGATGTCTCGGTACGCTTCCGACCGGAGAGCCAGGCCACGCTGCCCGGCATTTCGATCAAGACCGATGAAAGTGGCGCGTTCACGACCACGTTCACCATACCGCGCAACCGCGAGGCCGCCGTGGCCCAAGCCATCGAAGCCGAGTACAAGACTGTCGTCGGGCGACCCCACCTGTCTGATACGACCAAGGAAACCTGGAACAAGATTATTGAAACGATCTTCATGGCGCTGTTGGCGACCACCCTCGGCACCGTGTTGGCTTTCCCGATCGGCTTCCTGGCCGCCAGTAACCTGATGCGTCCCATCACCTCACCGTTCACCGCCATTATGCTTTCTTTGTTGATCTTGCCGCTCGGCGCCTATGCTGGCTCACTGGCTGGCGGGCAGTTGGGGAGGCTCGGCGTCACGATGGGGGGCGCAAACGGGCTGTTGGCCACCGGCGCTCTGGTCGTGGTCGGCGCGGTGATGTTCGTGGCGCTGCGTTTCGGCATCGGCGGAGCCGAGGATGATCGCCCGACGGGCTTGGGCCGCGCGGGCCGCGCGGCTGGTCTGTTCGTTGCCATTGTGACCTTGTTTATCAATCTAGGGTTGATCTCCCTGTTGAGCCAGCGCCTGGGCGCGTTTCTCTCGACGCGCATTGGAGGCTTAGGCTTTCTGGCCCTGTTTATGGCTAACCTGGCTCACGTTCTGGAACTGCTGCTGCCGCTGCTCGGCGCGGCGGCCGGCATTGCCCTCGTCAGCACCCTGACAAGCCCGCTGGGCGCGAAAATCCTGCCCAGCCTGGCCCATACGCCGCGCAAGATCATCGCCGTGATTCTGGCCGCGCTCAATGGCGCGCTCTACGCCGGGTTGATCGGCGCCAGTATCGGTTGGCTCTATCAACTGGAAAATCGCGTGAGTTATCTGCTCATCCCCGCTATCATCGGCGCAGCCATTGGCCTGCTCATTGGGTTGCGCGCGGATGTCGAGTCGCCAACCCCGATCGGCTCCGTGGTCTACCTGCTCACGCGCACGGTGCTCAACGCCCTGCGCGCGATTGAACCGCTCATCATGGTGATCGTTTTTGCCGTTTGGGTCGGCATTGGGCCGTTTGCCGGTGTCCTGGCCTTATGCCTGCACACCATCGCTTCCCTGGGCAAACTCTATTCCGAACAGGTCGAAAGCATCCAGGAGGGGCCGCTCGAAGCCGTGACCGCTACAGGCGCGACCCGCCTGCAAACGATTGTCTACGCCGTCATTCCCCAGATTGTCCCACCCTATATTTCGTTCACCCTGTATCGCTGGGACATCAACGTCCGCATGAGCACGATCATCGGCTTTGCCGGCGGCGGCGGCATTGGCTTCCTATTGCAGCAAAACATCAACCTGCTGCAGTACCGGCAGGCCAGCGTGCAGATGCTTGCCATCGCCGTCGTGGTCGCCTCGCTCGATTACCTCAGTGCGGCCATTCGCGAGCATTACGTGTGATTACGCCTGGCCGCCGCCGGCAAAAGCGTGCATTTCAGGCTCGACCCTTGCGTCTTTGCTCTGCCCCGTCATCGGTGCTACAATCCCGCGGTCTTGGATCGAAGCCGTGATGAATGAGCCGCGGCGTTGGCGACTCATTGTCATTCTGAGCGCCCTGGCAGGACTGCTGGCGGTCGAGTTTTTTCTGCGCCGGCGCTATGATCCTGCCCGTTGGGCCACACCGGCTGACCGTCTGCCTCCGTCGTTCCAGAGCGTGACGTGGGAAGCTGTCCAGGGACGCCGCCGCGTGGTCGTGCTCGGCGATTCGATCGCCGCTGGCGCGCCGGAGGCGCCGTCAGCCGTGTGGCCGGCGCTGGTGCAGCAGCAGCTTGACGACGACCAACCTGGCGCGTGGGCCATCATCAATGCTAGCATCCCCGGCGAAACCGCGCTGCAAGGACTGCTGCGAGTCGAGCGCGATGTCCTGCGCTGGCATCCTCACCTGGTGCTGATCGCCTTTGGCCTGAACGATGGACACCTGGTAGGACCAACCCCCGCTGATTTGTGGCGGAGCGAGCTGTTGTGCCGCGGCTATTTGCAGTCTGGCCCTCTTTATCTGTTCACCTGGCTGCGTGGACAAGTGCCACGTGCAAGCTGCCGGGCTGACCTGGCCGCGGATCATGCCGACCTGCGCCGGTCTTCGCCAGCGGAGTATAGTCAGGCGCTGCGCTTGAGTGTGGAAAAGATACGGCAGGCCGATCCCACGACCCGGGTCATGCTGCTCAACTTAACCCCGATTGGCCCGGCGCGGCAGACAGAGCGCGGGGCGGATGGATACGCCCCGCAAGTTGCGGCGTATGAGGCGTACAACGCAGTCGTGCGCAGCCTCGTCACAGCGCTGGGTGTCGAGATGATTGATGTGTCGTCTCCCCTGCGGGCATCTGCCCACGAGACGGTGCTGCAAGACGACGGCTTGCATCTGACGCCGGCCGGTCAAACGATCGTAGCCTCGGTCGTGATGAGGCGCATCGCTAACTTGAAAATAGCCCTGTAACGCAATCCGCCGGATGGCAGCGCTCGCGCCACGGAGGCAAGCCAGCGGCTTGCGCACCATTTTCATCCCTGGTTGCGCGCTGGGCGCATAGGCAGCTAACTTGAAATAGCCAGGGAGCGCAATCCATCAGATGGCGGCGCTCCCCGCTAACAGAAGCAAGCCACGGGCTTGCGCACCATTTTCATCCACGGTTGTGCGCTCGGCGCATCGGTAACTAGCCTTGAATGAGCAGACAAACAATGCCCGAGAATCCAAAGCCGGGCGTGAATGGCGCCGCCGCCAGGCATGGCCTCCGCGCTGGCCAGAGATCACGGACGAGGCGGTGCGTCAAGTCATCGGTCGCATTCCGCGTGAACGGTTCGTCGCTGAACCGTACAGCGCCTGGGCGTATGACGACCGGCCCTTGCCCATCGGCTTTGGCCAGACCATCTCGCAGCCGTTCATTGTGGCCTTCATGACTCAGGCGCTGCGCCTGCGCTCGACCGATCGTGTGCTGGAAGTGGGCACCGGTTCCGGCTATCAAACGGCGATCCTGGCGGCGTTGTGCGCGCACGTGGACAGCGTGGAGGTCGTACCCGAACTGGCTGCCCACGCGCACAGCCGCTTACACGAGCTGGGCTGCTACAACGTGGATATTCATGTGACCGATGGCTATCAAGGCTGGTTAGCGGGCGCTCCTTATGACGCGATCATGGTGACGGCGGCGCCCGAGCAGGTGCCGCCGGCGTTGGAAGAACAACTGGCCTCCGGGGGGCGCCTGGTGATTCCAGTCGGCGCGGCATTCGATGATCAGACGTTGTGGTTGATCGAAAAACATAATCAACAGATCAAACGCAGCCCATTGACGTTGGTGCGCTTTGTGCCTCTGGTGGCGGGCGTCGCAAACTAGCCACAGGACTATCATCATGAAACTTACATCGCTGCTCCTTCCCGATAAACCGACCGCACATCCCCGGCGCGTGCTGATTACCGGCTGCCTGGGCCAACTGGGCCGTACGCTGCAGCAAACCCTAGTGCATCACGTGCGCTTGGGCGTTGACCTGCCGGATTGTGACATTACGGATCCAGCGGTGGTGTCATTTATCGAGGCGCATGCGCCCGACGTCATCATTCATACAGCCGCCTACACAAACGTGGATGGGGCTGAAGCCAACCCAGACCTGGTTTTTCGCATCAACATGTGGGGCACCCACAACCTGGCCCTGGCCTGCCAGCGCAGCGGCGCGCCGCTGCTCTACATCAGCACGAACGAGGTCTTTGATGGAACCCGCGTCAATACCGCGTATTACGAATGGGAGGCCATCAATCCCCTCAGCGTGTACGCGCGTTCCAAAGCGGCCGGCGAAGCGGTGGTCAGAACGCTCCTGCAGCGCTTCTACCTTGTGCGCATCGCCTGGCTCTTTGCGCCGGGGAATAACAATTTTCCGCGCAAAATCATCGAGGCGGCGGACAAACACGGCGCGCTGCGCGTGGTAAGCGATGAGTTCGGCAATCCAACCTACGCGCCGGACCTGGCGGCAGCCATCGCCCAGTTGATCGAAACCGATCATTACGGCATCTATCACCTGGTCAATGGCGGCTCCTGCTCGCGCTATGAGTTTGCGCGTGAGATTTTACGTCAGGCCGGCCGCGCGGATGTGCCAGTGACGCCCATCAGTCACACGGAATGGGTTCGCCCCAGCACGCCGCCGCTGCATGCGCTGCTGGCCAACACCAATGCCGCGGCGCTCGGCATCACCCTGCGGCCGTGGCAAGAGGCGCTGGCCGCGTTTTTCCAAACATCATGAGCGACGTACTGGCTTTTCCGCTGGCTTCGATCATTATCCCCACGTTCAATGGCCTGCGCTTTTTGCAGACCTGCCTGGACGCCCTGCACCGGCAGACCTACACGCGGTATGAAATCATCGTCGTGGATGATGCCTCCACGGATGAGACGCTGGCCTATTTGCAGGCCGAACAGACGGATGTGCGCGTGGTCGCGATGGAAAGCAACCGCGGGCTGGCGACTGCTTGCAACGCGGGCGCGGCCGCCGCGCAGGGCGACATTCTGGTTATGCTCAACAATGACACGGAGGTCGAACGCCCGTGGCTGGCGGAGCTGGTCTTGCCCTTCGCTCATCCTGAGGTCGGCAGTGTTGCGAGCAAAATGTTGCTCTTCGATCGGCGCACGATTCTGCACAGCGCCGGCGACCAAATGGGCGCCGATGGCATCCCGCGCAACCGCGGGGTTTGGGAAGAGGATCGGGGACAGTACGACCAGCAGGTGACGGTTTTTGGCGGCTGTGGCGGCGGTGTGGCCTACCGCCGCGCCATGTGGGAAGAGGTGGGCGGCTTCGACGAGGATTTGTTCATGTACCTAGAGGATACTGACCTGGCCTGGCGTGCGCAGATGG
>CAZEPA010000170.1:0-8320 GCA_964513955.1 uncultured Anaerolineae bacterium
GACAGACTGCCTGAAGGCGCCTGTCAGGCGTAACTGCCGTTCATCCAGGCCCGTCGTGGGGGCGCCGCGCGCGCCCGCGGCGGGCTTCTTGCGTACCCGGTTTGCGGTGGGACGCCCGTCATGGTAAAGTCAGGATTGGTGGTATAATCAGGCCACGGTACGAACACTGGAGGAATTTCTATGCCACCAACATCACACACGGAGCAACAGCACCGTGTCATCCTGCAAAACATCGCCCATCGGGCGATGCTAGAGAGAGGCTTACTGCCCGATTTCTCGGCCGCTGCGCTGGCCGAACTGGACAGGATTCGCGCACCCGCCGACGTCAACGATGGATCTGTTCGTGACCTGACGGCCCTCTTGTGGGCTTCGATTGACAACGATGACTCCCGCGACCTGGATCAGCTCACAGTCGCAGAAACTCTCCCCGGCGGCCGCGTCAAAATTCGCGTGGCCGTGGCTGATGTGGACGCGCTGGTGAAGGACGGCTCAGCCATAGACGAGTATGCGCGCCACAATACAACCTCGGTTTACACCGCGGCCGAGATCTTCCCCATGCTGCCGGAAAAGCTTTCCACCGATCTCACCTCCCTCAATTTTGCTGAAGTCCGCCTGGCCGTGGTTGTGGAGATGGTGATCGGTGCGGACGGCGCCCTGCAAGGCTCGGACATCTACCGGGCGCGCGTTCGCAATCAGGCAAAGCTCGCTTACAACAGCGTGGCAGCCTGGCTGGATGGGCGCGGCCCGCTCCCCGATGGCATTGCGGCCGTCAAAGGCCTGGCGGAGAATCTGCGCGTGCAGGATCAGATCGCTCAAAGCCTGAAGAATTTGCGACATGCCCATGGGGCGCTCAGCCTGGAAACCATCGAGGCGAAACCGGTCTTTGACGGCGACCAAATCCGTGACCTGGAAGTTGAGGAGAAGAACCGGGCCAAGGAGATAATAGAGGATTTCATGATCGCAGCGAATGGCGTGACCGCGCGCTATCTCGCGGCCGCAAAATTCCCTTCCATCCGCCGTGTGGTGCGCACGCCTAAACGCTGGGACCGTCTTGTGGCGCTGGCGCAGGAACATCAATTCAGGCTGCCCGCGAATCCAGATTCAAAGGCGCTGGATGAGTTTTTGGTCAGCCAGAAAGCCGCCGATCCGCTGCGCTTCCCCGACCTCTCCCTTGCCGTGATCAAACTGCTGGGCGCGGGCGAGTATGTTGCCGAACTACCCGGCGACGCCGCCCCAGGGCACTTTGGCCTCGCGGTCAGAGACTATGCCCATTCCACCGCGCCCAATCGTCGCTACACCGACCTGATTACGCAGCGCCTGTTGAAGGCCGCCATCGCAGGCCGCGCCGCGCCCTACAGCTTTGCTGAACTGGACGAGTTGGCGAAGCATGTCACCGCGGAAGAAGATGCCGCTAACAAAGTCGAGCGGCAGGTCGGCAAATCCGCAGCCGCCATCCTGCTGGAAGCGAGGATCGGCGAACAGTTCGACGCGATTGTTACGGGCGCTGCTGACAAAGGCACCTGGGTCAGGCTGCTCACCGTCCCTGTTGAAGGCAGGGTGGTGCGTGGGTTCGAGGGCATAGACGTAGGCGACCGGGTTCGCGTGCAGTTGGTGTCGGTGGATGTTGAGCGCGGCTTCATTGATTTCAAGCGGGTTGGTTCATCACGACATTGATGCGAAAATGGTGAAGTCTATCTGGGGGTTGCCAGGTGAAACTAATCGGCCTTTTTTCCAAAAATTCGCAGCCGCAACCATCTAGGACAATGGCGGCCCTGGCGGCCTACTGGACCCTTACCAGCGATCAGCTTTTTGCCGCGCTGCACACCAGTCAGAATGGCATCCGGCAGACCGATGCGGAGGACCGGATCCAACAATACGGGCCGAACTCGCTCAAGGCGCAGGGCCAAACCACGGCGTTTTGGCTGCTGCTGAGCCAGTTCAAAAGCCCGCTCGTTCTAATCTTGATTTTTGCCGCGATTGTCTCCGCCTTTGTGGGGGAGTGGACCGATGCCGTCATCGTGCTGGCGGTGGTGATCGGCAGTACGATGCTCGGTTTCGCGCAGGAGTATCGGGCCAGCAAAGCCGTTGCGCAATTGCGTTCGCAAATGACCATCAAATCAAACGTCTTGCGCGACGGCAAATCGCAACTGGTGCCCTCTGAGCAGGTCGTTCCCGGGGATGTGGTTCTACTCTCCGCGGGCAGCCTGATCCCGGCCGATGGAATTGTCCTGTCAGCCACCGACTTCTTTGTGAACCAGGCGGTGCTGACCGGCGAAACATTCCCGGTGGAGAAAAGCCCCGGCATCGCGTCGGCCAAAGCGAGCTTGGCCGAGCGCACCAACGCTGTCTTCATGGGCACCAGCGTGCGCAGCGGCATCGCGCACGTCTTAATCGTGCAGACCGGCAAAGCCACCGTATTTGGTCAGATCGCCGAACGGCTCAGCCTGCGTCCGGCGCAAACTGAATTCGAACGCGGCGTGCAAAAATTCGGTTATCTGCTCACCCAGGTCATGCTGGTGATGGTGGTGATTGTCCTGGCGATCAACATCTTCCTCGCCAAGCCGCCCATTGACTCGCTGCTCTTTGCACTGGCGTTGGCCGTCGGCCTGGCGCCCGAACTCCTGCCCGCGATTATCAGCATCACCCTGGCGCACGGCGCGCAGCAGATGGCCAAGCGCGGTGTGATTGTGCGCCGGTTGAACGCGATCGAGAACTTCGGCAGTATGGACGTGCTGTGCACCGATAAAACCGGCACGCTGACGGAAGGCGTCGTCCGGTTGGATGGCGCGCTAGGCCCGGAGGGGCAGTCATCCACCACCGTCTTGGCGTACACCTATCTCAACTCCCAGTATCAAACTGGGATGGACAATCCACTGGACGATGCCGTCAGCGCCTACGCCCAGCAAGCCGGGCTAAAGAGCGGCGCCGAACAGAAGATTGATGAAATCCCATACGACTTTGTGCGCAAATGTTTGAGCGTGGTCACGGCCAAAGCCCAGGGCGAGCGCACCCTCATCACCAAAGGCGCGCTGGAAAACATCCTCAACATCTGCACGCAGGTCCAGGTTGGCGATGGAAGCCATCCGCTGGATGACCAGGCGTTAGCTGGAATCGAGCAGCGCTACAGCGAATGGAGCGAGCAGGGCTTCCGCGTACTGGGTGTGGCTATCCGAAAACTGAACGGTCAGGCCGCCTCCTATTCGAGCGCCGACGAAAAGGGCATGACCTTCGTCGGCTTCCTGCTCTTCTTCGACCCGCCGAAGGCTGATGTGGAGCGAGTCATCGTTGACCTGGCGCAGCGCGGCGTGGAGATCAAAATCATCACGGGTGATAACGAGAAAGTGGCCCGGCATGTCGCTCAGGCGGTGCACCTGCCGATTACGGGGGTGCTGACTGGGCGTGCTCTGAACGACATGCGCGACGAGGCTCTCTGGCACGCGGCCGCGCACACCACGATCTTCGCGGGCGTAGACCCCAACCAGAAAGAGCGCATCATCCTGGCCCTGCGCAAGACCCGGCGCGTGGTCGGTTACATGGGCGATGGCATCAATGATGCGCCGGCGCTGCACGCGGCCGATGTGGGCATCTCCGTGGACACGGCCGTGGACGTGGCGAAAGAAGCCGCCGATTTTGTGCTGCTCAAACAGGATCTGGATATTCTGCGCGAGGGGATTGAGGTTGGCCGCGTGACATTTGCCAACACCCTCAAATACATCCTGACGACCATCAGCGCCAACTTCGGCAACATGTTTAGCATGGCCGGAGCTTCGCTGTTCCTACCGTTCCTGCCTTTACTTGCATCGCAAATCCTGCTCAACAACTTCTTGTCGGACATCCCCGGCACCACCATCGCCAGCGACAACGTGGACACGGAGTGGGTAGCGAAGCCGCGGCGGTGGAACACTGTTTTTATCCGCGACTACATGGTGCTCTTCGGCCTGGTCAGCTCGGTTTTCGACTTTCTGACCTTTGGGGTGCTGTTGATTCTCTACCGCGTTTCGCCGGCCGAATTTCGCACGGGCTGGTTCATCGAGTCGCTGTTGACGGAATTGGTCATCGCGTTGGTTGTGCGCACGCGACGTGTGTTCTTCCGCAGCCGGCCGGGCAAGCTGCTGCTGGCAAGCACGCTGATTGTGATTGGCATCACTCTCGTGCTGCCCTATGTGCCGTTCAACTTCCTGTTTGGCTTCATTCCGCTGCCTGCGCCGCTGATGCTGACGATGCTCGGACTGACGGCGCTGTACGTCTTAGTCACTGAAATAGCCAAGAAGGTCTTCTACTCTCGGCTGGAAAACGCGATTGCCTGATCACATCAGGGGTAGCTCAGACACTTACAGAAGGTGGGGGAAATATGGCGCTCTATCCGCCGTCGCACCCGTATCAATGGACATTTCGCCGCGTCATGTGGGCGACGCTTGTTTTCATTCTTGTCGCGCTCGGTTTTTGGCTTCTCTATCGGTTCCACCAAGTCATTTTTCTCTTGTTCGTTGCCATGGTGATGGGCACCGTGATCAGGCCAGGCGTGACGTGGCTGCAACGGCGCGGGCTTCCCCGGGTAGCAGCGGCCATTCTTGTTTATCTCCTGCTGCTCGCCTCAATCATCAGTTTCGTGCTGTTGTTGTTCCCGTTGATTGTCGAACAAGGTACCACGATTGCGGCCGCGGCGCCGGGTTATTATCAAAGCCTGCGTGAGTGGATGGTTCATTATCCCAATCCATTGATCGTGCGCTTGAGTGAGTTCCTCCCCGCAACTCCCCAAATTCTCGCGCCGGCGCAGCAATCGGGAGAGGAGGTGATGGCTCTTGCCGGGCAAGCGGTAGGCTACATAGCTCTGATAGGTAACTTCATCTTTTTGGCCACAGCGGTTCTGCTGTTGTCGTTTCATTGGACGCTCGAGGGACCGCGCAGCATTCGGTCATTGCTTCTGCTGATTCCCCAGGGCCAGCGCGATGGTATTGGCGACCTGATATCGGCCATGGAAACCAAGGTGGGTCTCTACATAGCCGGACAAGGCGTGCTTTGCCTCATCATCGGTATCATGGCGTTGATTGCCTATCTCCTCATCGGCTTGCCCAATGCCCTGGTGCTGGCGCTCGTGGCAGGTGTGCTCGAAGCCGTCCCAATGATTGGGCCGCTGCTTGGCGCTTTGCCTGCCGCGGCGGTTGCCTTGTCCATTGCGCCTTCCAAGTTCGTCTGGGTGATCGTCGCCACGGTTGTGATTCAGCAGTTGGAAAACAGCCTGCTGGTGCCCCGCGTCATGCGGAAGACCGTCGGGGTTAATCCGTTCGTCTCCTTACTGGCGTTTTTTGCGTTCACTTCCTTACTTGGCCTGGCTGGCGCGTTCATGGCGATTCCCCTGGCGGCCATGCTGCAGCTCTTACTCGATCGTTTCATTTTTGAGCGCAGCGTGATTGAAGCCGAGGTATCCACCGGTCGCGATTATACCAGCCGGCTGCGCTACGAAACGCAGGACCTGGCCAAAGACCTGCGCAAGCAGGCGCGGGTCAAGAAATGGAGCGCGGATCAAGGGATCAAACAAACCGACCAGGTGATGGATGAGATCGAGGCAATTGCCGCCAATCTTGATTCCCTGTTGTCACAGGCCCAAACTGGAGGTGCACCATGACGAAGCAATTCGTCGGCTTCGCGACGGCCGTTATGACCACGCTGCTGGCGGTGGTAGTGCTGTGGGAGTTTCGCATTGTCGTCATTTACGTGTTGATCTCTCTCACGCTCGCGTCTGCGCTGCGTCCCTTGGTCAGCCGTCTGGCCGGGCGAAGTATCGTGGCGCGCGTGGCGTGGGTTCTACTGTACGTGGTGGTCCTGGGTGGTTTTGGCTTTCTGCTCTTCCGAACTGCTGCGGCGGCAATCAACGAGATTGAGCAGCTGGCCAATACTCTGTCTGTGCAAGATAGATGGAGACTGCCCCTATGGCTGGAGGGCAGCTCGTTCCAACAGACACTGGTGACGCGACTGCCTCCGCCGAGCAAGCTCTTCGAGGCGGTCACCGGCGAGCAAGGGCAGCTCCTGCTGCCGGCCCTGCTCGGCGTTACGCAGGGCTTTGGCGGCATCGTGAGCGGCGCACTCATCATTCTCTTCTTGAGCATCTACTGGAGCAGCGATCAAATTCACTTCGAACGACTCTGGCTCTCACTGCTGCCAGCCGACCAGCGCAAACAGGCGCGTGGTATTTGGTGGAACGTCGAGCCTGGCCTCGGCGCTTACATACGCGCCGAGGTATCTCAGAGTCTCCTGGCGGGGCTGCTGCTAGGCTTTGGCTGCTGGCTGCTAGGATCTCCCTATGCAGCCCTCCTGGCACTGGGTGGTGCGTTGTCGAGTTTGATACCCGTCGTCGGAGTCCCCCTGGCGGTCATTCTGGCACTCATCGTGGGACTGCTGAGCAGTGTGCAGCTCAGCCTGTTGACGGCACTATATGCGCTCGTCGTCCTGACTGCCCTGGGCGTATGGGTCAAGCCACGGCTTTCCAAACTCAGATGGGATAACCCCATTCTCACTATCGTTCTGCTCATTGCCCTGGCCGATGTTTTTGGCCTTTTGGGCATCATCGTGGCACCGCCTTTGTCCGTTGTCTGCCAAATCCTGTGGAGCCGGCTGGTCAGTCGTCCCACGGTTACAGGAGCCGCAGACCAGGTTTCAGACCTCAAAGAGCGGCAAGAACGCCTGTGGGCCAGGATAAGGGCCATGGATGAACCACCTCTGCCCTGGGTTACCAGC
Organism: uncultured Anaerolineae bacterium; assembly: GCA_964513955.1. GTDB lineage: Bacteria > Chloroflexota > Anaerolineae > SSC4 > Amarolineaceae > Amarolinea. The sequence goes on from CAZEPA010000170.1 coordinate 6,736, forward strand.
AGCATGGAGCGGCTTACGCAACTGATGGTGAAAGCCGAACCCATTCTGCAAGGCGCTCTGCCGGCGGAACCTTCCGAGCTGCCCTTATCCGCATCATCTCAGCCCCAGCAGAATGCGTAGTGTGGCCGCACCGAAAATGCCGAGAGAATTCGCATCGCTTAGTGACGACTGCGGGAGTCTTGCGCCCCAGGTTATTGATACAACAAACAGCATACAACAATAAGTGAAAAAGCCGCTCTCTGGGAAAGCCCTTTTGCAACGAAAAACGTGGCATTTGCGCTGATGACAAGGCGGCGCCCCCCTGCTATACTATGACAGAAGGAAGAGCGGCCTTCCCGGGCTTAGGTGAAGACGCTATGAAGATCAATTCCGAAGCCGGCGCTCGAACTGCCGCCCCCGCATCCGAAGTCCTCGCTTATGTCAAAACTAAGCGCGAGGAATACAGAGTTAATTGCAAGAGAGGAGAACAACATGAAAGGTAACGACAAGCTTATCGCCGTGCTCAACCAACTTTTGGCTGATGAACTGACTGCCATCAGCCAGTATATGGTGCACTCCGAGATGTGCGACAACTGGGGATATGAAAAACTCCACAAAGCTATTGAGCACCAGGCGCACGATGAGATGCACCATGCGGAATGGCTCATTCGGCGGATTCTCTTCCTGGAGGGTATGCCCGTTGTGTCCAAGCTTCATCCGATGAAAATTGGTCAGACCGTGTTGGAAATCGTGAGCAACGATCAGGCGGATGAATTGGGAGCCATACGCGCCTACAACGATGCGATTGGCTTGGCCCATGAGGTGGCTGACCAAGGCACGGCCGATCTGTTGAAGGAGATTCTCAAGATGGAAGAGGGTCACGTAGATTGGGCCGACAGACAGCGCACACAGATCGAGCATATGGGTCTGGAGAATTACTTGACGAATCAAACCGAGGGCGCTGCCAGTTAGTGGCCCATAATCCGGAGTGCAGCCAAGCGATCGCGGAGTCCGCATCCCCAGATGCGGACTGAGACCAACCACTAGGGATACCTGCATCCCCAGATGCAGGTATCCCTCAATTGAAAGCACGCCGGATCAGAGCTGGCGAGTAGCGTCCTCACTGTGAAACCTGCTCACCAAACACCGTACATCAAACGTATTACGGCCTGCCCTTGGGGGGCAATGTTTCTACTGCGAAGAATCTGGCGTTTGCGCGGATGACAGGGGAGCACTCGTGTGATACAATAGCAATCCGCTAGGTTGTTGGCGAAGCTGGCCTTCTCTGAGCAAAAGAAGAGGCCGTTCATAAATCTACCCATTTGGAGGAACGTATGTTTGCAAGCCTTAAGAATGCCGCTCAGGACTTGAAGGACAAGGTCGGGGATGTGGCTCACGACGTCATGGAAAAGGTCGGGGATGTGGCTCACGACGTCAGGGAGAAGGCGGAAGATGTGGCTCATGCTGTGACAGGCAAGGCCGAGGACGCTGTTCAGGGCGCCAAGGACGCGGCTGACGATGCGAAGGGCAAGGTCGAAGACGCTGCTCAGAGCGCCAAGGACGCGGCCGGTGATGCCAAGGATAAGGTCGCTGACGCGGCCGGTGA
>CAZEPA010000171.1:0-8285 GCA_964513955.1 uncultured Anaerolineae bacterium
TCGCCTGGAAGGCTGTCTGAGGCTGGCTGGCGAGGCGCTGACTACGGATGCGCTTGATAAGACGCGCACACAGCTCGAGCGCGCCAGGGGCCTGGCGGCAGCAGCCGATGGGCCGCGCATCGAACAACTGGCGCAAGCCGTCGAACAGCGCGTCCGCGAGCTTGGACAGGTGAACACGCTGGTTGACCAGACGCGCCAGGCTCTGGCGTCCGAGGACATGCCGACGGCTGTTGAGACGACGCTGCGTGCCCAGGGTCTCGCACCGCGTTATGATCGGGTCGTGCAGCTGCAGGCCGACCTGCGTGCAACGCTGGAAAAGCAGGTTCGCGGCCGCATGGCGGCAGACCGTCTTGAGGAAGGGCTGAGCGTGTGCGAGCAGGCGCTGCGATTGGGCGCAGAGGTTCCTTTCCCGGCCCTGCGTGATGAGCTTCAGAACCTGCAGCGCACCAAGCAGGCGCGGCTGAGGGAACAGGCGGACCGAGCGCATGAGAAGGCGCGCGCTGCCCTGGTCATCTTCGATCTGCCAGGCGTCCGTTCGGCGCTTGATGATGGCAAGCGCGCCCGACCGGAAGATGGGCGCTGGGCTACCCTGGAAAACCAGCTGATCACCGCTCGTGCGCAAGAGGCCGACCTGCGGCGCCTGCTGGAAGAAGCCTGGCAATCGCTGCGCGAACGCAATTTCGAGGGCGCGCGGTCGAGTCTGCAACTGATGACCCCCAGGGCGCCTGATTTTGCTGAACCGGGCCTCTGGCAGCGCTACCTGGGCAATATCATGGATGGCGTCAAGGCGGTGGAAAACCAACAGCATGCCCCTGCGGCCCGGTACTTTGCGGAGGCCGAGAAAGTATTACGCATTGCGGCCGACCAACCTGTCTCGCCTTTGTGGCCCAATCTGCTGAGTGAGCGGCGTCGCGCTGTGTACTACGCGGCGCGCCTGCGTGGGGAGGCTGAACTCATTGCCAACGACTGGGAACGGGGCACTGAGTTCCAGCGCCTGGGAGATGTACGGCGCGCCCTGGACATGATGCGCCAGGTTCAAAACCGGCAGAATCAATTCAAAACCCTGGTCAATACGGTGGTGGAACCCCCCGCCGACTTCGATGCAACCACGGGTCGCGGAAGCCCTGTAGCCAGCCCGCCCGCCAGTGGTCAAGGCGTCGCTCCTGCAACAGCGGCAGGGGACAGCCCGGCGATCGTCTCACCGACGCCCACGGCGAGCCCTGCGCCAGAAACGCCCCCTCCACCTCCCGTAGTCGCGAACACCCGGCCCATCCAGCCGGCATCAAGGCCAGAAGCTGAGTCGCCAGCGCCGGTTGCGCCGCCGCCAGCGCCGGTGGTGACGACGCAGCCAACCAGTCAGCCAACAGCGCGGGATGGCGCGGACCGTGCGTCATCCGCAGCGGACACGCCGACCCTTGTCCTGCCTGTGACGCGACCCGCTCCCGCACAAACGACCCCGGCCGCTGAAGCCACGCCGCGGCCAGCGCAGACCCCGGCGGCCAATCCACCTGCGCCTGAGCCGGCGACGCCTGCCGAAACCCAGGTATCGAGTTATGACGATTGGTTTGGCGGGCAGACGCTGGTGATTCCAGAGGAAAAGAGCCAGGAGAAGAAATCATGAATGAATACGACGCACTGAACCCAAAATCTTCATCCATCGAAGACCAGATCAAGGCGCTGGAAGAAGAAGCGCGACGACAGGAAGAAGCTGCGCAGCGACAGCGGGCAATCAACGATCTGCTCGACCAGGGGGGACAGGCGCTGGCGCGCGGCGACGTGGGGGCGGCGGAGATTCATTACCGGCGTGTCCTGGATGAGTTCGACCCAAATCATCCTGCGGCGCGTGGCGGCCTGGCCGAGGCATGCCGTCGCGGCGCCGACAAAGCGCGGGCAGAAGGCAACCTCTTCCTGGCACGCGACTATTACCAGCGTTGGATTGAGCTTGATGAGCGTAATAACGAACCTAAGGTGCAGCTGACCGAGGTGGACCGGCTCATTCAGCGTGCGGCTCGCCGACGTCAGGTGCGAATGATCGTGATCGGGGCGATTGCCCTGCTCCTCGCTATTTTTGCCTGCAGCTGGATCAACGGTTTTATCGCCTGGCCGCAGGCGGTCTGCAGCAGCGTCTCGTTTGCCTGCACCCCCACGATTACGCCGACGTTTACGCCGACCTCCACGTTGACTCCAACGCCAACCAGCACCTTTACGGCCACACCCACGTCAACGCCGACGGCAACGAATACGCCGACGCCGACCCTGACGCCGACGCCGACGGCAACGCCTACCCCCCAACAATATCAAAGTGAGGTGCTTTACAGCACCTTTGTGGCTGTCTTCAAAGCGCCAACTGGCCCAGAACGCGCCACGATCAGTACGATTCAGTCCAAGACCGTGGTTTTTGTCTGCGCGCGCGCGGGCGACCGTTATCTGGTGGCCTTGGGGCCATGCTACAACACCACGCCGCTTGGCTGGATTGCGGTCTCGTCGTTAGGCCCACCTTTCCCCAAGTTCCCAGACAGCCTGGTGACGCCCTTGCCGCCAACGGCGACGCCCAGGCCAACGGCGACGCCCACCAGGCCGACGGGGTGATGCCAGGAGAAGGCCCATGATTTCGAGCGCCATTCTGACGGGTGTGATCGCCGGCCTTTTCGGCGAGGTGGTTGTCAACGTTGCCGCCGAGCTGAGCGCCAACGCGCTGGTTGAGAACTACCGCGCGTGGGTGACCAATCGGCGCACAAACCACGATCTGCAAAGGGTGTTGACCCGCGCCTATGGTCATGCCCTGCAAGCGGTCTGTCGGCAATACGAGCAGGCGTACGCGCCGCTGCCGACGGCGGAGCGCGCCGCCCTGGCGGCCTGCCTGCAGCGTCTGCAGGCCGCCAGCAAGCGGTTGGAGCAGGCAACAGGGGGGAGCGAGTACCTGGTGGATTATCTGGATGACGCTGGCTTGCGGCACGCGCAGGCGCATGCGCAGATCGTTGCCTTCACCCGTCAGCAGATGGGGCAGGCGTCGGCCGGGTTTGCCCACTTCCTGGAAGTGCATCTCGATGATGCCATCACCTTTGCCGTTTGGGAAGAACTCAAGGTGGATGAGCAGGCGTTTCGGGCGTTCGAACTGCATGCCTTGCGCGGGGTCCGTCAGCAGATGAACCTGGTCATGTCCGCCGTTGCGTTCAATACACCGGGCGTGAAGGAACGCCTGGCGCAGATGGCGCCTGAGGCTGAGCAGATGGCCAGGAGTCTTGCGGCTCCGCAGCCCGTGGTTGGCGGGCAGGCGCTCGGCGCAACCCTCGACGACCTGCTGGCCGATCTGCAGGCGGACGACGATGGGCGCCGCATCCGCGCGGCGCAGCAACTGCTGCTTCTGCAAAGCGATGAAGCGGTCACGCGGCTCAGCGCTTTGCTCAACAGTCCCAACGAGGACGTCGCGTTGTACGCAGTGCACATTCTGGCGACGATTCGCCCGCTCACGGTCATCCCACGCCTTGTACAGTTAGCCAGCGACCAGCCCGACGCAGAACTGCGCACATTCGCCAGACAGGCGCTGGGCCGGCTGCGGACGCACGAGGAAGTCAGTCGCCTGGTCGCCTGCCTGGGCGACCTGACGCCAGAGACGGCCGACCGCAGCGGCCCGACGATCGAACAGGCGCTTCTGCAGATTGGGGCGGCCGCTATCGAACCGTTGCAGGCGCAGATTCCAACCTTGATCCAAGCCAGGCAGTGGTCAGGGGCGCGTTATGCGGTCTTTATTCTCAATCGGCTGGCGCCTGCGCAGGCCCAGGCGGGCTTGCGCACCCTGGCCGCCCAGGATCCCGATCCCGAAATGCGCACTGAAGCGCAACGCCTGCTGAAAACAACGTCGTGACCGGTCGTTCGACATGGCGCCCGACAGATTATGACGCCCGTTGAGGAGGAAGCCCAATGTCAGGCCACTTGTACGCCATTCTTTCAGATATCCACGCCAACTATCCGGCGCTGCTTGCCGTCGCAGATGACGCTCGTCAACTGGCGCACGATGAACACTTGCCCACACCGATCTTCGTGTGCCTGGGCGACATCGTAGACTACGGCCCACAACCCAACGAGTGCATGGATTGGGTGCGGGCGCACGTGGACGAGAAGTTTCTCCTGCGCGGCAATCACGATGACGATGTCTCCAGGCCGGGTTGGACGCGGCCGCAACGAATTGGCGAGTTCTGGTGGCCTCTGACCTTATGGACACGCTTCGCCCTGGCGCCTCACCATCACGAGACGCTGCGTCGCCTGCCGGAGCAACGCGTCGGGATGAACAGCCTGGGGCGCTTCACACTGTCGCATAGCTGGCCCCCCAGCGACGATGATTATCTCTATGATCCCAGCAAAGCTAGAGAAGCACTGCAGAAACTCCTGCCGGATCAGTTCGCCCTGTTTGGGCATTCCCACCGTCAGGTAATGTTCGAGAATGAGCCTAACCCTAACCCGCAATCGTCGCCGCCCTGGCGTACTGTGACCACCACCGCGGTGAGCGAAACGACGCCCTCAGGCGCATTGCGGCATGAATCAGGTACGTATCCGACAGCCGTCAACGATTGGCGGCCGTTGCCCAGGTATCGTGCGCTGATCAATCCTGGCAGCGTAGGGCAGCCGCGTTTTGCGCCCGGCGATCCGACCGATTGCCGTGCCCAGTATATGTTGCTCGATACGACGAAGGCCCCCATTCGTTTTCAGTGGCGACGTGTGAAGTATCATGTTGAGGAGACGCTGCGCCAGTACGAAGGCGTCGTGTGGCCAGTCGGGCAGGAGGAAGCGTCGCCAGCTTCAAACGAGAACGGAGCCTCGTCTTCTTCAAACGAAAGAGATGTTCTCTGGAGAGACGACCACGCGCCGGTCGCGAGTGTCTCGCGACCGGAGATCGAACGGGAGGGGCGCGCCAGACTGGGCGAAAAGCTGCCGGGGGTGATCCAGCAGCTAAAGGATATGTTGCGTTGCCGCAGGTAGCAGGGGATCAAGACGGGAGACGCCCGATTAGAAAGCGACACAGTCATCATGGCTCTCACATTACACCACAAGAAACTCCGCCAGAGCGCCTGGGCGCTGACAGTTTTTTGTACGCTTGGCCTGACCTGGCTGACCGCCCTCAACGCGGCGGCGAAAGGCCCGGTACAGCACGACATCATCCTCCTGCTCGACAACAGCGGCAGCATGGTGCGTACGTACAATGTTCAGAAGGCGCCCATCACCCCTTACGATCCCAACCAGAGTCGTATCCGATTTAGTCGCTTTCTGGTGCGGTTGTTGCAGGCCTCGCAACAGGAGGACACAGCGGTTGGCGCTGCGCTGTTCGCTGCTGAGGTCAAGGGATCGCAGCCGCTATCGAGCACTGTGGTCATGGCGCCGTTGACCGACGCCCTGGCGTGGACGGCGGCCGATGTCACAGCCATTCACCAGGAGTCATGCCCGCCTGCCGATGCGGTGGGGCCAGACGGTCAGCCTCTGGCTCTCAAGGCCGGGCGCGATTTTTGCTACGGCACCCGCTATGAGGCGGCGTTTTCCTGGGCTGCCCAACAACTGCAAGGCCCTCCCTGTGGCAGCACAACCAGACGCTGCGACATCCTGGTTTTCACCGATGGCGACTTGAACGAGCAAAACTCCGATTCGGACACCCTCGTCGAACGATCGCTGCAGCGGTTGGCAAGTCAAGGTATTGACGTTTCGGTGATCTTATTCAGTGATCCTGGCGAAGAACCGAAGAGCCTCGGAGGCTGGCGAAAGTGGCAGCAAGCGGGCAAGGTTGCCGCAGTCGAGACCTATCGCAGATCGGAACCGGTGCGCCAACTGTACGAGAAGGGATTGCGCGCCCTGGGTCTGGAGACGTTACTGGCGGGGTTCACTGCCATCGAGCTGCCTGAGGAGAGAGCGATCCTGGCCGCCGACTTACCACTGAACGTCAGCAGCCTGAGCCTTGATTTGATTAACGATGCGCCCATCAGCGACACCTATAATGTAACGCCGAATCTGAGCATTGACCGCACGCGCTGGTGGACGGCGCCCGCCTTTAGTGTTCTCACCGGCGCTTTTCAAGGGAGCGGCCTGCTGTACTACCGGGCGCTGAGTGCAACGGTTCCGGTTGAGGCCATCGTTACTCTGCTGCCAGTAGCGCAGGTGGAGGGCAAGCCGGTCGCAGTGCAGGTCTTTGCCCGCGCCGGGACGCGTGCTCTCGACAGCTCTGTTGTTCGCATCATGGCGCTGATCGAGCCGGCGCACATCACCATACCCTTGACTTTTCACAACAGCGGGGTGTGGCGAGGCGACCTGCCGCTGCTGCAGACTGGCGCCTACACCGTGACGGCGTTGGTGCAAGCCACGAACGCTCCAATCAGCGGTACGCCAGAGGCGCGGGGAGAGCGGCTGGAGATCGGGCTGCCGTCGCCCCCGAAGGCGCTGTTGTCGGTTAGTCCGTCTACGGTATTTGCTGAGCGACCCTTCGACATCGAACTGCACGCAGAGGGGGAAGAGGCAGTCGTCGCTTTGTGGAGCAAGGCTACAGCGACAGCTGTTATTGCGACCTTCGGCTCGTTGGATTTGCAGCCGGATGGAAAAGGCCAGTGGCATGGTCGAAGGGCGATTCCTCAACCGGGTCTCTATCCGATTCGCGGTCAGATCGAGCGTGCTGGTGTGGTCATTACGATGGAGCCTGTCAGCGTGACTGTGTTGGCCTATCCCCAGATTCAAATCTCGGCGCCGGTGACGGAAGCGATGGCTGGAGCGACGATCACAGCGACGGTGACAATCTCGCCGCCATACTCCCTGACGCCGACGGTGTGGGTGCGCGAGGGTTGGCAACGGAAACGACTGGAACCGGATGCAGTACAGCGAGTCGCGGATGGGGTGTTTCGCGTGGTCGTTGTCATGCCAGCCAGGCGCGATCTGCAGATCGGCGCCGAGGTCACGGGCCAGAATGTCGAGGGGGCGCGGTTGGAGACGATTCAGGAGACTGTCTCGATCGCTGTATTGGACACGAGTTCTGCTGTTGGCTGGGCAACCTTGTTCAGTCCTCAGTTCCTGATTCCTGGCTTGATGGTGATTCTGGGCGTTGCCGTTGCAGCCAGGGTTTGGCGCGACCCCAGACGACGATTCCGACGACTGGATGACAAGACATGGGTTCTTGTAGACAAATTGAGCACTGAGAAAAATTGGCGAGAGATCGAAGTTCTTGCTGATCGCTTTCGAGGGTTGATCGACTTATGACAAAGGAAATACCGCCAGCACTGGAAGCCAGATTGAAGGCCGGCAACGAGCCGGCGACAGCTGCCTTGATGTATGCGCTCGTCAAATCTCATTACGTTCGTCAAGAAGAACGGATTTCGGTTTTGCGCACCGTGTATCATCGTGATTACGCCAAATATGTCTTTTCCAAAATGACTCTCTTGCAGGCCGTAGTGGGCAGGTTCGACGAAAGGAAGGCTTGGGATCCTGATGCTATAGTCGTCTGGAAGCGGTTGCCTCCTTTGTACCTGCATCTTGCCAAGATCGGCAAACAACCCTGGAATGGAGACCTGATAAGTTCGATCAGTCAGAGCCTGGATGCCTTTATTCGGGCTTTGGCGCGGCCCAAACTGCCATGCAATGCTGAAGATGAGAGCACCATCAATGCAATTGCGAATGCTCATTGCCTGATTCGATGGTTGTTGGAAGAAAAACCGTCTTCAAAGCACTCATCAAGCCGTGACCTTTCAAACTTCTTGGAATTCTGCAGAAAAAAAACAGGAAGTGAGTCCTTTCAGGCTCCGAATTACATTACGTTCACCAATGCTGAACTGCTGAATACAATCATCAGGTTGACCTCAGAATGCGCGGATAATCAGGAAAAATGGGTCGAGAAACTGAAAAACGAGGAAGAATGTTCCCATCTGGAGGAAGACCCTGTTCAGGGTCCCCTGTTGATGGTGGTCTGTAAGTGCATTGGCATGTCGTAATGAAAGGAAGTAACACATGCAATTTCGGGTCGAAATCGCCGGTATAGAGATCAACATAGAGCGACCAAGGATAGAGATTCCCCATTTTGCCAAACTGGAGGTCAAAGTACGACCTCCTTCCGATGTTCACGTGAATCGAATCTGTGTCTGGCCAGGAAAAAATCTTGTCTTCCGAGATCAAGCTCCGGTCTGCGAGGGAGAATCTCTAGTGTGCTGGTTCAAGCCAACCGGGCTGGGAAGCGCAAGTATTCAGCTAGAGGTTATCTCGCAAGAACCGGAATGTGACAATGATCTTGAGACAGATCGGGGGCGGAAATTAGTGTACATGTC
>CAZEPA010000172.1:0-6023 GCA_964513955.1 uncultured Anaerolineae bacterium
CGACATGGCCGTGGCGGCCGCCGTGGCCTTCATCAGCCGCAACCAGCGTCCCCGCCCGGTGACGCCAGACCGCTTCCAGGATGGCTGGCATCGCAACAGCCGTCGTCTGCCGAGTTAGGAGAGAGACGAATGAACAAAATTGGCGTTACCATCGGCGCGCATACCTATGAAATCCAGGTGGAAGCTGTTCCCCAATCCGACACCGACCTGCGCGTCACTGTGGATGGGCAGATCCTGCCCGTGATGGTGCAGAGTCTGAGCGACCCAGAGAGTTTGGACTGGATCCTCGTGGGCAACCGGTCGTATGAAATCGTACTGGACCGTGATCTGCAATGGATCGAGGGCTACGGCCGGCGATATGGCGACCTGACGGTCGTGGACATGGAATCCGCGGCCGCGCATCCAGCCGGCCGCGAAGGGCGCATCAAGGCGCCCATCCCTGGTGTGATCACGCGCATCCTCGTGAAGGTGGGCGAGGAGGTTGAGCCAGGACAGCCGGTCGTGGTGCTGGAAGCCATGAAGATGGAAAATGAAATCAGGGCGCCGCGCACGGGTGTGGTGCGCAAGATCAATGTTGGAGCCGGCCAGGGTGTTTCCCTGAACGAAGTGCTGGTCGAGATCGAGTAGGCTTTGGAGAAATCGGGTTTCTCGCAGAAACCCGATCCTTTTCCCAGGCGCGAGAGAAATCGGGTTTCTGGCAGAAGCCCGATTTCTTTTTCAATTTCACGCGCTGCGATAGCGATTTTCTATCGCGGCCAGGTGCGCGATCTGCGCCAGATTCCATTCACTCTGCGCCTCGCCTTCGGCGGTTGAGGTCGCGAACCAGGCATCCAGGATTTCCTTCGCCACACCTACCGGCGTCAGACGCAGGCTCAACGCCAGCACATTGGCGTGATTCCAGATACGCGCGCCGCGCGCCGTTTCCGCGTCATGCACCAGCGCCGCGCGCACTCCTGGCACCTTGTTGGCGGCCATGCAGGCGCCAGTGCCAGTCCAACAAAAGACAATACCTTGATCCGCCTGTCCGCCGGCAACGGCCTCGGCCACGTGACTGCTCACCAGCGGCCAGTCGCTGTCGGGGTCATTCTCGGCCAGGGGCCCAAACAAGACAACCTCGTGCTCCTGCTTCTGCAGGGTATGCACGACGAAATCGGTCAAATGGGTTCGTTCATCGCTGCCAATTGCAATTCTCATGGATTATCCCTCCTCGAAACGTTCCAGGCTCCCGGAATCTTGCACTACCGGAAGCGTTGTCAGCGGCTGTTCTTTCGCATCAATGGAAAAATCAGTTGATTGACTTCGCTGATGCGCTGCGCATACAGGTCGGGACTGTCAGGATCGCTGCGATAATCTTGCCACGCGATGATCAGTCCGCGGCCGCCGTCGCTCAACACCTGCGGGTGATTCTGCACGCCGGGCGAGGCCACCACCACGACGCCGTGCCCCGGCCACTGCGCCGCGCCTGCACTGTCGAGGTGCTGTGCGACCATGTCGGCGCCGAGCGGCTCGGAGAAATTGTCCATCCAGGCCAGGTATGCGCCGCCGCTGCCATCCGGCACAGCCGCGGCCGCCGTCTGCTGCTCGGCCCACGGCGTCACGTTGACCGGCTGCGGCCCCCAAACGAGGGCGCCGCCCGCGTCAATGCGCTGCGCCAGCACATCTGCGTTCGGCATCTCGCTCGGATTCAAACCATCGGCCAGCATGATCGCACCGCCGCTGCCATCTGCAATCAAAGCCGTCGGCCTTTCGACCAGGTCGGCGGCGGCCATCACAGGCAAATCGTCCAGCCAGGCGCGCTCACCGCTGGCAGTCAAGCGCATCAAGTACGCGTCCCCCTGGCCTCCGGGGCTGCGATAGTCTTGCCAGGCCACGAACACGCCGCCCTGACCGTCGCGTGCGATGTCGCCCAGGCGCTGCAAGGCTGAGCCGCTGCTGACGGGTATGCCATCATTCGCCCACAGCGCCAATCCGCTGCCTGAGATGTGCTGCGCATAGAGATTCTGATCGGACCCCGTGCGCAGGTCGGCCCACACCACCATGAACCCGCCGCTGTCATCGAACACAGCGGCCGGGTCGTACTGTTCGCCAGCGGCCAGGGTGATCGTAGCCGGGGTCGTCCATAGAAGCTCGCCTGCGGCGCTGATGCGCTGTGCGAACAAGTTGGTATCGAAACGGTCCTGCGCCGTATTCTCCTCCCAGATCACGAACGCCCCGCCGCTGCCATCGGTCAGCAGTTGGCTCATCAGATGGTCGGCCGCGCCCGTGGTGACGCTGATGCCCTGCGCTGCCCACAGCGCATGACCCGAGCCGTCCAGCCGTTGCGCATAAATGGCGCTGCCGCCCTGGCGCAGATCGTTCCACGCCAGCAGCGCGCCCCCGGCGCCATCGCTGATCGCCTTTGGCTCGGTCTGATCGTTGTCCGCCGTGATGACCGCGATGCCGTCTGAGGTCCACAGCGGCAGCCCGCCGGCGCTCAGGCGCTGCGCATAAATGTCCGCGCCGTTGGCCGATGGCCGCGCATCACTCCACACCACGATCGCGCCTTGCAGGCCATCGCCCACCAGGTCCTGCGCGTTCTGGGAACCTGCGCTGACGCACACACTAACGCCATTGGCCGGCCAGAGAATCTGCCCAACGAGCGGCTGACGCCGAGAGTCGGTTTCGGACGGCGGAAACGCGGCCGCGGCGGCGCTGTGGAGGCACAACAGCGCCGCCAACAGCGCCAGGCGCCGCAAACGACATTGACCGCTCACGTCTTCACCTCCCTGCCTACAGGCGCTGAGAGCCTGTCAGCCGCAGTCATCCATGCCTCATGGGCTTTTGTGGAGTATGGGCAATCCCCTAACCTTCAGCTGCCGCGGCGTTCGCCTCGTCACTCGCAACCGGCGGCGGAACGACATCGTCTGGCGCTGCAGCGGCCGCGCCCGCCTTGCGTGCGACCCATGTCTCCGGAGGCTGCCAGTCGCGATGGCGGATAAACAGAAATGCCAGCGACGCCGCCATCAAGACCAAGGCGACGAGCTGCGCGGTGGGAATGGCGGCGATGGCCCAGGCATCTGGCCGGAAGATCTCGACCCACAGGCGCCCCACCGAATAGGTCAGCAGATAAGCAGCGACTATGTCGCCATCACGCAGGCGATTGGCGAAGCGACGGCCCAGCCAGATCAACAAAAGGAAGCCGAGCAGGTTCCAGAGCGACTCGTACAGAAAAGTCGGATGGAACTTGGTTTCTAGCGGATACTGGTTGAGATCAATGTAGGGGCCAAAGCGATGAAGGCCATCAATGGTGATGCCCCACGGCAGGGTGGTGGGCGGGCCATAAAGCTCCTGGTTGATGTAGTTGCCCCAGCGGCCAATGGCCTGCGCCAGCAGCATACCCGGGGCCACAATATCGCTCCAGCGCCAGAAATTCAGCTTGGCGACGCGCGCGTAGAGAAAAATCGCCAGAACGCCGCCCGCGATGGCGCCGTAGATGCCGAGGCCGCGAAAACCGCCCTTCCAAAAAGCAATAATTTCGATCGGGTTTTTACGGTAGTAATCCCAGCCCGTGAAACCGCCGGCTGGCGACGAGAAGACATGATAAAGCCGCGCGCCGATGATGCCGAGCAGCAGACACCAGGTTAGCAAATTCCAGACGTGCTCTGGGTCTTCGCCGCGACGCCGGGCTTCGGCGGCGGCCAGCAAGGCCGCGAGCACGGCTCCGGTCACGATCAGCAAACCATACCAGTAAATAGTGATAGGTCCAATGCGCAAAGCAGTGGGATCCATGCCAACATTCCTCCGCAGGTGTAGGTAAACGGTACGGCGCCAAGTATAGCATAAGGCGACGCAATCGAAAAGCACGCCGCACACTGGGGAGATCTCGCGGCAAAAAAACAACCGCCGGACTTGGCCCGGCAGTTGTTGTGATGGAAAACGGAAGCGGCAGTCCTGAAAGAGGCTACGCTTCTGGCTCTTCGGGAATGACGATCCAGCAAATCAAGTAGGCCAGGAAGCCGCCGCCGACAGTCAAGCCGAGCAGCAAAAACACCAGCCGCACCAGAGAAGGGTCAACGCCCAGGTACTGCGCCAGGCCGCCACACACCCCCGCAATCATGCGCTCTTTGCGTGCGCGATACAATCGTTTGCCTTCCATAAAAAGCCGATCTCCTTTCAAACTCTCGCGGTTTTCACAGGCTGCACAGAAAAAATCATGCCGTCTCGCTGTCAATTCAAGCCACATTACGCACGGCAGCGCGCGAAGTTGCGGCTTGCGCCGGGGAGAATGGCAGATCGCAGATGGCAAGCGAGTTGGCGCGTTAAGTGGGGCATGTTATAATGACCTGCGAAGGAGAACCAGCGCAGGCATGATTGACTATGACCGCTTTGCCCATTATTACGATACCGAATTTGGCGCCTTTGCCGATGACATGCCGCTCCTGCGTTATTACGCGGAGCAGGTGGATGGGCCGCTCCTCGAACTTGGCTGCGGCAACGGCCGCGTCACGATACCCTTGGCCCAGGCCGGCTTTCGCCTCACCGGCGTTGACACCTCCGCCAATATGCTCGATATTGCGCGCAAGCGGCTGGCCGCCGCGCGCCTGAGCGACCGCGTGACCCTGGTGCAGGCCGACATGCGCACCGTGCACCTGGAACAGCGTTTCGGCATGGGCTTCATCCAAGTCAACAGCTTCATGCACCTGGAAACCCAAGAAGATCAACGCCAGGCGTTGCACTGCTGGCATTCGTTTCTGCGGCCCGGCAGCCCGCTCATTCTTGATCTTTTCAACCCAGACATTGTCACCTTGATCGAAGCCGATGGTCGTCTGATGGTTGACAACCAGTGGCGCGATCCTCAGTCTGGCGCCGTGGTCATCAAGCAGCTTGTACGCAAGATTGATCTGGCGAATCAAATTCAAGAGACCATTTTCGTCTATGATGAAGTGTTTCCAGATGGGCAAACACGGCGGATGCTGGTGCCCTTCAACCTGCGTTTCCTCTGGCGCTCTGAAGCCGAACTGCTGCTCGAACTATGTGGCTACGAACTGGAAATGGTCTACGGTTCCTACGATTTGGAAACCTACACCTCGGACAGCCCGCGCATGATTTTGGTTGCGCGACGCACATGAAGACAGGAAAGGAAAGAACACGATGACAACCAATGCCCGAGCACGGATGCTCTCCGGCTTCCTCGTGCTGCTGATGCTGGCGTTGGCAGGCTGTGGGGGCGGCCAAACGCCGACCCTGGTCGCCAATCCGTCGGCGCAAGCGTCGGCCACCACGTCAGTTTCCATGCCCAGCGTCAACAGCGACGCCCCGCTGGCGGGGACCAGTGAACCCGCGCCCCAAGTCGGCGTTTCACCCACAAAGGATCAGTCCACAACAGGCGGCGTGCAGACCTTCGCGGCCGGCGAAATCAAGCCGGTCGAAATCACGACGGCGGACAACGTAACCTTGACAGGCACATTTTATGTCTCACCCAAGATGAGCAGCCCGGCCATCGCCATGCTGCACATGGCGGGCGGGCAGCGCGGCGATTGGGACACCCTGGCGCGCCAGCTGCAGACGGCTGGCTACAGCGTCTTGACGCTGGACCTGCGCGGGCATGGCGGCAGCCAGGGTCAGCGCGAGTGGAGTAAGATGACCCAGGACGCCGCCGCCGCATATGCCTGGCTGGCGAACCGGCCCGAAGTCAACCGCGCGGCCATCGGCTTCGTCGGCGCCAGCATCGGCGCGAACCTGAGCCTGAACCTGGCTGCCGGCGAGCCAGGCGTCAAGACCCTGGTCTTGCTGTCGCCTGGCCTCGACTTCGAAGGAATCAAGACCGAAGGGCCGCTGCAAGCCTACGGGCCGCGACCGCTGCTGCTAATCGCCAGCTCGGAAGACAAAGAAAGCGCGGATGCTGTGGTTGCGCTGGACAAACTGGCGCTGGGCAAGCACACGCTCAAGGTCTACGACGGCCAGGGGCACGGCACGCGCATGTTGGGTCGCCAAAACGGCGTCGAAGAACTGATCCTGGACTGGCTCAAAGAGACGCTGAAGTA
>CAZEPA010000172.1:6123-8264 GCA_964513955.1 uncultured Anaerolineae bacterium
GAAGGTGAGCGCATCGAGGCTGCGTTTGCCTTCTAGCTGCACCTCAAGCAGGCGCAGCGCACCGCCGCCGCATCCCACCCAAACGCCGGACGCGTCCGCCATCACTTGGCCCGGTTCCGCGCCCAGGTCAGGTGCGGGCATTGGCGCCGCCGCGTTGATTTTCAGCAACCGCCCTTGCCAAGACGTGAACGCGCCCGGCCAGGGCTGAAAAGCCTGCACCTGGCGCGCAATCTGCGCCGCGGGCAGATGCCAATCAATCACGCCCTGGGCTTTGGTCAGCGGCTTGGTCATCGTCGCCAGGCTGTGATCCTGGGCCTGGGGCGTGATCGCGCCTGCCAGCCAGGCCGGCAGCGTGGCGCACAACAGCGCAGCGCCCTGCTCAGCCAGGCGATCCATCAACGCCCCGCGCGTCTCGCCGGGCGCGATCGGCAGCTTTGCCTGGCTCAGAATAGGCCCGGTGTCCATGCCCGCATCCATCAACATGATTGTCGTGCCGGTTTCCACGTCGCCGGCGAGCAGCGCGCCGGCCACAGGGGCCGCGCCGCGGTGGCGCGGCAAGAGGGACGCGTGCACATTGAGGCACCCGTCGCGCGGCAGATCGAGCACGGCCTGCGGCAGGATCAGGCCATACGCGGCCACCGCGATCACATCCGGCTGCAGCGCGGCCAACGCGGTCAGCGGATCGGGCTGCCGCAGCGTGCGGGGCTGCTGCACCGGCAGATCGTGGGCCAGGGCAAAGGCCTTGACCGGCGAAGCCGCCGCTTGCTGCCCGCGGCCCGCCGGTTTGTCCGCGCGTGTCAGCACCCCGACCACCTGCCAACCTGCTTCCTGCCGCTCCCACAACGCCTCCAGGATGGTCAGTGCAAACGCCGGCGTCCCCATGAAAACTAAGCGCTTCATCATTGCCTCTCTCCAACCGAAGATAATGAGAGAATTGTAGCACAGGGAAGCGGATATTGCAGATCAAAGGTTGCAAATGAAAGATTGGCCTCGTTCGCCATTTTGCACTTTGTACTTTGTACTCCTCAGCCCCTCGTCAGTCATGCGTCGGACAGAGGTCACGATAGCGGCGGCAAGGTGCGTATACTTTGCAGCATCTAGCACGGGCGTGACGCCGTAGGGACCCCTCTGGCGGTCTGTCACGCCCGTCATCATTGCCCCCTCAGCTCGAAACTCCGATCGTGAAACCTATCCACGCCCCAGGCGTATAATAAGCTGAGAACCGACGCCTCATATGCCGGTTCGACGAGAGACAGAGCGCAACCGCCCGATCGGGGGTGTGAGCGCCGCACAGGAGGATACGATGAGCGAACTGAATGAGACCACCAACCCAGCGGCCGATGCCGAGCCGGTCCTGCCGGTGGAACCGGAGGCCGCCGCGGTGTTGGACGGCATGAACCAGACCATTGAAAGCGCGGCCACAGAGGTCAAAGCTGCGGGCGACGAGCTGGCGGCCGCCGCCGAGCAGATGGATGTGACGTCTGTGGCGCCGGTTTCAGCGCCGGTCAGCAGCACACCACCAGAGGCGGCGCCATCGCCGGACGCCGTGTTTACCCTACCAACCCTGGAGGAGCCAGTGCAACCACAAGCCGCCGCGGTCAACCCCGCGCCGACGCCCAGTTACGACGTCAACGCAGATGACAAACTGATGTCGGCGTTGGCATGGGCAGGCATGGTGCTCTTGCAGATTCCGTTGGTGAGCATCGTACTGCTGCTGGCCGAGGGCAACAAAGATCGGCCGTTCCAGCGCCACCACGCCTTACAGTCCATCGGCTTCTATCTGGCGGCGCTGGTCTACGAAGTGATTGCCGCCATCTTGGTGAGCGTCGGAACAGTCGTCACCCTGGGCTGTGGACTGGCGTGCTTGTGGGTGCTCTTCTTCGTCCCGCACGTCCTGGCTATCTACTACGGGTGGCAGGCGTACCAGGGGCGTGAAGTGAGCATCCCTGTCGTCACGCAGATCATGCGCCAGCAGGGGTGGATTAAGTAAAGTCACCGGCCCGCATCGTCGAGTCAAGAGTACAGCCAGGTTTCCACGGGCTTGCCGTGGGCGCCTGGCTGTTTTTTGTTCAGCCCGGTTTGGGAATTACGACCACAGATACAAGTTGCGATTTGGCGGTGGCTATGGTATCCTTCTGTGC
>CAZEPA010000173.1:0-8258 GCA_964513955.1 uncultured Anaerolineae bacterium
AGCCGCCGACTAAGGTCGCGCCCGCATCGAAGCGATAGCCTTTGTGAAAAAAAGTGGCGGCGCAGCCGCCGGGATCAACATGGGCTTCCAGCACGGTGACGTCGTGACCAGCCTTGGCCAAAAGGCTGGCCGCCGTCAAGCCGCCAATGCCAGCGCCAATGACGACAATTTTACGCTTGGTCATGCGGCTCATCCCAGATGCCTGATGTCTGTGGCGCGACCAGGGGCTGCGCGGCTGAGCAGCGTATGCACCTGATTAACCGCGCGCACCGCGCTTTCGCCTAAGAAATGCCCGTGGACCTTCTCATGCAAGCTGCGGTCGCGGTTGAACGCGCGGCCGCCAAAACCAAAGATTGGTCGAGGTTCGGACATCGCGGCCACTACCTGTGACACATCAATCAAGGCCGCGGCCGCCTCATCGGTGGTGGCCGACATGATCACCATGGAAGGCCGCAGACGCGCCAATTCCGCCACCAAATGCTCCAGGGGCACATTTTGCCCGAGGTAAATCACATGGTAGCCCTGGCGGCGCAGGAAAAAGGCCATCAAGATCAGCCCTACTTCATGCCAGTCGCCGGGAGCGCAGCCAAGCACAATCGTCAAGCCGCGCTCATGCACTGGGGTCACATTGAGCAGAGACTCCAGCTTGCGCCGCACATAATGGGAAGCAAAATGTTCGGCCACCACCGTGATTTGACCGCGGTGCCAGCGATCGCCGATGTCCACCATGGCGGGCGCTAAGATCAGCTCACATGCCGATTCGACGCCGTACATCGCAAACGCTTCGCTGAGCAGCATGTCCGCGCGCTGCTCATCGAAGCTGAGAAGCGCTTCGGTCAACTGATGACGCAGCTCTACCAGGGAGATACGCCCGGCGCCCATCAGGGGAGCAGCGGGCGCGGGCAACTCAGCCGCGGCTTCGCTTTTGCCATTGGTTGACCCTGTCCGCCTTTGCAGCAGGGTCACCGCTTGACTGATCGCCAACCCTTCTTCCAGCCGCCGTTTGAGCCAGCGCAGCGCGGCCAGATCCCGGTCGGAGTAAAGGCGATAACCGCTTTCGCTGCGCTGTGGCTCGCAAACGCCGTAGCGGCGCTCCCAGGCGCGCAGGGTGGCGGCCGACAGGCCAGTGGCCTGTTCAACCGCTTTGATATTATAAAGTGGATGATCCTGGTAATCTTCGGCGCGAAAAATCTCTGTCATGCGGCACCTCGTAAAAAACCTATCGCGTTATCGCCGTGATGATAACACAAACTATATACTTTGTCAAATCTTTGTCCAATGTTAATCTACAATCCTTGTAACAAAAAACCGGGCTACCTTATCGGAACCCGGTTTCTCGCGCCAACATCAACGATGCTTTTCTCAGGTTGGATTGAGCCAAGACAGTGTAGGCAGCGACAGCTTGGGCCGCTTCCCGAAATCAGGCAGGTTGGGTGGGTTTACGCTAAGCGTGCGCAGGATTTCCTGAACGGCCCGTTCCAGTTGTGGGTCGCGTCCTTCCAGGTAATCTTGCGGCCGCATTTCCACTTCGATGTCTGGATCGGTGCCATAGTTTTCCACGCCCCATGCCACATCTTCAAACCAGAAAGAGAACTCCGGTTGTGTTGTGACGCCTCCATCCACCAAGGAGTCACGGTAGGCCAGTCCGATGACGCCACCCCACGTGCGCTTACCGATCAGCTGGCCGAGTTTGAGCAGCTTGAAGGCATGGCTGAACATGTCGCCGTCTGAGCCAGCCTGCTCATTGGCAATCGCGACCATTGGTCCCATGACCGACTCCATCGGATAAGGCACAGGCGCGCCCCAACGCGACACATCATAGCCCAGGCGACGGCGCGCCAGCTTCTCCAAAATCAGCTGCGAGACATGGCCGCCGCCGTTGAAACGCACATCCACAATCAGCCCGGCGCGATCCACTTCAGCCAGGTAGCCGCGATGAAATTCGGCATAGCCGCGAGCCTGCATATCTGGAATATGGACAGAACCCACGCGGCCCTCGGAAGCTTCATGCACGCGCCGCCGATTGGTCTCCACCCATTCCCGATAGCGCGCGGGAAACTCGGAGCGAAGGGTGATCACCGGGAACATGTGGGGCGCCTCTGCGCCCTGGCACGCAAAGGTCACAAAAACCTCGTTGCCCGCCTGGTGAACAAGCATCTCGCCCAACGGTTTATCACGCCCGACCTTTCGCCCATTGATTGCGGTCAGCCGGTCGCCAACCTTCAAGTTGATCCCCAAACGCTGCAAGGGCGCGCTGTTGTCGTGATCCCACACGTCGCCGTTGACGATGTGCGTCAGCTCGTAGCTGTCGGTTGCTTCATCGTAGCGAAAATCAGCCCCCAAAAAGCCCTGCGCATAGGATGGTTGCGGCGGATAATCGCCGCCGTATTCATAGGCATGGGACGTGCCCAGCTCACCCTGCATTTCCCACATCAGGTCAGAAAACTCACTGCGCGTGGCGACGCGCTGCAAAAGGGGAAGATACCGCGCGTAGACGGCGCGCCAATCCACCCCAGACATGTCCTCGGTCCAGAAATGATCGCGCTGCAAGCGCCATGCTTCACGGTACATCTGCTCCCATTCTGCCTGCGGTTCGACCGACAAGCGAATGCGATCCAGGTCCAACCAGCCGCTGCGCCGACTGGCAGCGCCGGAATTGGCCTCGGGTTTTTCGCCGGCTTTGAGCACACGCAAACGACTACCAGCCTGGTAGATCATTGTCTTGCCATCGTGTGAAAGCTCGAAATCGGTGATGCCGTCCACAATAACTTCCACTCGCTGCTCTTCCAGATCATAGGCTTCCAGGCGCCCCTTGGCGGCAGGCGCAGTTGTGTAGCCGCCGTCGCTGCTCAGCTCGCCTTCAGCCGGAAAGGATGAAAAGAGTATTTTGCCCTTGATGCCGCGAACCTGCCTGTAACGCCCCGTCGGCACCGGCAGTGCAATGACGCGGTCGGCGATGCCGTCCAGGTCAATCTGCACACGCGGCGGTTCTTCGGTTTCCGGTTTGACCGCAGGCGCGCCATCGGCGGCGGGCGTTTGCGCCTCCGCCGGGGTGGAACTGGCCTGAGCAGTTTCACCATCAGCCGGCGGCGCGGGCGACGGGCCTGCAGCGGTTGGGCGCTCCGTCTTTTCGCCCGGCGCCCGCGGCAAAGGCATGAACGGAGACGGCAGCCCGGCCTGTAGGGTAATCAGATAGGGCTTCATACCCCAGGTGAAGTTGAGATCTAAGTGCAGGTTATCATAGACCGGGTCGAATTCCCGGTAGGAGAGAAAATAGAGGTAATGCCCTTCCGGGTCAAAGGCCGGATCGACATCGCGCAGGATGGGCCTCGTGGCCGGCCATGTTTCACCGGTTTCAAGCAGCGTGAGCTTGATGATGGAGGTTTGCTGTGTGTCAGCAAAACCATACGCCAGCCACCGCCCATCAGGCGACCATGCCACACCCCGAATCGGGCGATAACGGCTGTGATCAACCACGCGCAGGGTCCGTTCATCCAGGTCAACCACAATCAATTCGTTGCGATGATTGGCCAACGCGACCAGGTTCTTGTGCGGCGAGGTCGCCAGGGCTAACGGCCGTCCGATATCCAGACCATCCAGGCGCGCTTCAGGGGCATCGGCGCTGTCTGCTTTGTAGATTTCCAGCGCATCCTCGCCCGTGGCATCACTGACCACCACGAGGCGCTCGCCGTCAGCCAACCAGGATGCCATTCGAAAGCGCACGCCGTTCAGCTGACCGTATTGGATGACTGCGCCCTCCCAGAGCGCCATGACAAACGGCTTGCCACGCGCGGTAATGGCAACCGCCCAGCCGTTGGGATGGATGTTGTACTCCTGGAGATAATCGGCCGCATCCACGAACTTGCGATTGCGCTGCGCCCGTGAGCTATTGAAGATCATGGGGATGGGCTGCGTCTGATCCAGGGCCGGATCGAAAATGTAGAGCTCAGCCCCCGCCTGATAGACGATGCGCTGGCCATCGGTGGCCGGATAACGCACATAATAGTCGCCGTGGTGTGTGTGCCGCCGCACATCTTCACCGCTTGGTAAGCAAGAATAAAGATTGCCGATGCCTTCGTGATCGGACACGAAGTAGATGCGCTCGCCAACCCAGAGCGGCAAGGCGACATTGCCTTGGACCTGGAGCAAGCGGCGCCATTCGCCCTGGCCGGCTGGGTCAATCCAAAGATCGCCGGTCAAACCGCCGCGGTAACGTTTCCAGCGCGCCAGGTCCGTGACATTGCGGCCGATCACCATGCCCCCCGTTGGGCCATAGGAGATGCTCATGGCGGGGCCGGTGGGCAGGCGCTGCGGTTCGCCTCCTTGCCGCGCGACCGTGTAGAGGAAGGAGAAACGCCTGAAAGGCTGACCCGCGTCGCTGGCAAAGATGACCGCCTCGCCATCGGGCGTCCAACCGACCACCCGCGTCTCTGCGCCGAGAAAAGTCAGGCGCCGCGCGGGACCGCCTGCGGATGGCATCACGTAGACTTCGGGGTGCCCTTCGTCGCGACCGGTAAACGCAACCCATTCGCCGGTCGGCGACAGCGCAGGCATGGCTATCTGACCTGGGCTGGAGGTCAGGCGTCGGGCGGTGCCCCCCGCCGCGGGCGCCATCCAGAGGTCATCCTCGCAAACAAAAACCACCGTATCACGATATAGAGTAGGAAAGCGATAATATCCGGCGTTGGTCATGGCTTACCTTTCAAAGGTGAAGGATCACAGCAGCAATTAGAGAATTGGACGAAGGCTATCATACCATGCTTTGGTACGGCGCAAAAAACAACGGAGGTTGGTAATTTCGCTATCGCGCTGCGTCATGTTACAATGTTCGTGCTCCAGGGCGCGTACTTTCTTGATATCAGGAGCGCCCTGATTTTTTGTGAGGCGAGTATGGCGCGTATTTGGCGAGCGGTGTGGTTGGCGGGATTGCTCGTGGGTGTATTTTCTTCGATGACGGCGCCGATCTACGCTGAGCCTCTTCCGCCGAATGTGACGATTGAAACCTACGGCACATGGGCCGCTGGCTATCCCACGGCGATGGCCTGGGCGCCTGACGGCCGGCTGTTTGTCAACACCAAGGAAGGACAGGTGTACCAGGTGCCCGCGGGCGGCGGTGCAGCGACCGTCTGGCTCGACCTCTCCGCGGTTGTGGTCGCATCCGTTGAGCATGGCCTCATCGGCGTTGCGTTCGATCCGTCTTACGCCACGCAGCCGTTTGTCTACCTCTATTACAGCGCCCAAACCAACGACGTGATTAGCAATCGTCTCGTGCGCTATACCGAAGTCAATGGCGCGGCGCAGGATCCTCTGGTCTTGCTTGACGTGCCGCGCACTGGGCTTGATGTCAATTGCGCCTGGCATCACGGCGGCAATCTACACTTTGGGCCAGACGGCTTTTTGTACGTCACCATCGGCGACTACGGTTGCGATGGTGGGAACAGCCAGAACCTGGCAACGCCCAAGGGCAAGATGCTGCGCTTGGACGTGCGTCCACCCTTCCTCGCCGAACCCAACGCCGCCCGCGCAGCCAACAACCCACTCTGTTACGTTGCCCAACCTGGGCGCGTGGTTGATCCGCGTGTATGGGCGTGCGGTTTGCGTAACAGTTGGGATTTTACCATTGACAGCGTGTCCAATTTCATCTTTGGCACCGAAAACGGCCCTGGCTGCAACGATGAGATCAATTGGATGTTGGGCGGGTATAATTACGGCTGGCCGCGCAGCGCCACCAGCTATTACGACTGCGTGGCCCTTCCCCGGCCTTACGAAGAGCCGATCTACGTTTTTCCTGCGCCGATTGGGATGGTTGGCATTACGCTTTTCAACAGCACGACCATTCCTGCCTGGCGTCATCACCTGGTTTGGTGCGGCAACCGTGATTACACGATGTATCATGCACCGTTCGCCACGGCCGGCTTCGATTCTCTTGCGCCCGGCAGCGCCGTGCCTGTAGACGGTGTGACCTGCCCAACCGACCTGGAGATCGGCCCAGATGGTCGCCTCTATTACCTTGAATTTGGCGTCGTCAGCGTCCTTACCAACCAGGGATGCCTCTTGCCCTGGGACTTTGACCAAAACCAGGTCGTAGACGTGCTGGATGTGCAGCAGGCGGCCGATCAGTGGGGCAACACCTGGCCGGATGACGGTTACCGCGTGAGCATGGACAACAATTTCGACGGCGCCAATGACGTGCTGGATGTGCAAGAAACGGCAAACCATTGGGGCAACACGTGCCCCAGCCATCCTGGCGACAGGTGAACGGAGCCGCAGCGCCTGTCATCCAGCCGCGCTCATGATTCTATCACGACCGCGGCGCGGCTTCGCCTCTCCTCCTATGCTGGCATTGTACCAGCGATTCCCGAAAACGCGGCGCGCCCGCGCGATAATCCGCCCGGCGTTTGGCTTAGGAGCCTCGACCCGTATCGCGACCTCTAATTCATGCCACGCCGCAGGTGTTCATGACCGCTTCTGCTTCTTCAGCCACGGTTGTTTCTGTGGAACCGGCGCTTGGAACCGCTAGCGCCATTGAAACCGCCGCCTGGGTTTTGCGCAACGAACTGCAAGATCAGTTTGCCATTGGGCAAATGACCTACCCGGTCAGCCCTGAGCAGCCGATTCGCTTTGGCGGCCGTTTGCTCAGCCCCGCGGAACAGGCCTTTCCGATCATCAAGGAGCGCTTTCAGCGCCACGGCTACACCCTGGTCTTGCGCCGCGCCGCGGATGAAGATATCGTGCTTGCGATGCCCGGCGTCGTCCAGGCCAAGCCTTCGCGGGCGTGGATCAACGGGGTGCTCTTCCTGCTGACGCTGCTGACCACGCTCTTCATCGGCGCCAGCAGTGAAGTCAACGGTTTACCGCGCTCGCTCGCCGATTGGCTGCGCGGGGTACCCTTTTCTTTCACCCTACTCGCCATCTTGGGCACGCATGAGTTGGGGCACTATTTCATGGCGCGCTGGCACAAGGTGGATGTGACCCTGCCCTATTTCATTCCCGTGCCGTTTGGCCTGGGCACGTTCGGCGCGTTCATCAAGATGAAATCGCCCGTGGAGAATCGGCGCGCGTTGTTTGACGTGGCGGTGGCCGGACCCCGGGCCCGCCGGGTGGTGGCGCTGCCCCTGCTGGTCATTTGCCGGCTCGCCACCCCGGGCAAAACGATCATCAGCGGCGGCGCGGGCGTGCAAGAAGGCAATTCGCTGCTGTACGGTCTGCTCAAGGTGCTGATCCACGGCCAGTGGCTGCCTGGCAACGGCGTGGATGTCAACCTGAGCTCGATGGCCTTTGCGGCCTGGTTTGGCCTGCTCGTGACGGCCTTCAACCTGCTGCCGGTCGGCCAACTGGACGGCGGGCATATCCTGTATGCCCTGGGCATCACCTCGCGCTGGGTTGGCTATGGCGTCCTGGGTGTCCTGCTGGTGCTAGGCGCAGTAGCCTGGAGCGGTTGGTATGTGTGGGCGGCGTTGATCTTCTTCTTCACTGGGCTGGAGCATCCGGCCCCGTTGAACGAGATCACCAGGCTTGACCCCGCACGGCGAGCGCTGGCCGCGCTCGCCATTCTCATCTTCATTCTGATTTTTACGCCGATCCCGTTAGCGCCCATTCCGTAACGCCGCGGCAGAAGAACGCAGCACTCACTTTACATCAGCGTGAGCTTGTCTTGCACCAGGCTGACCAGGAACTTGCGTTCGCCCGCAGTGATGAAGGAAATGGTGATCGCCATGTCATCGCCGTCGAGCTGTGTGGCGACCACGGTGCCGCGGCCGAAACGTTCGTGCTTGACCTCAGCGCCGGGCTTGTACACAGTGGCGATGATGCGGCCCGATTTGAACCCTGTGCCGCCTGGCGCGCTCGCCGGCTTGGCCTCGGCCTGCGCGGCGGCAATCGCGGCCATTTCCCGATCGCGCCACGCATCTGCATAGAGCGCGACATCCTCGGCGCGGCGAACCTGCATGCGCACACGTTCCAGGGTCTGGCGGGCCTGCGCCAGGTTCGGCATCAAGCGTCCTTTATCAACATGGCCGCTGTCGCCCTGCGCGACCACGCGCGAGGCCGTCGCCAGTGCGCGGCTCAGCTCGTTGAAAACTGCGCGCGGCTCGCCTGCGCCCAAATCCACGTTGATCAGGCGGACGCCGTGTTGGCGGCACAATTCCTCGCGCAGCTCATCACGCTGCGCCTCTTCGATCTCTTCCTGGTCGCTTTTGCGCACTTTGCGTTGGCCTTGCAGCCCTTGCAGGCGCACTGCCACCCCAACGTCAGGGTAA